>NZ_JBPQTW010000276.1:0-7588 GCF_051386535.1 Streptomyces sp. URMC 127 | reverse complement strand
CGCAGTTCCCCGCGCCCCTTTGAGGGGCGCGGGGAAGCGCCGTCGTTCAGGAACTCCGCACCGGGATCGAGGTGAAGGTCGGCGCCGGGGCCGGGTCCACGAAGAAGTCGTTGCCCTTGTCGTCCACGACGATGAACGCCGGGAAGTCCTCGACCTCGATCTTCCAGACCGCCTCCATGCCGAGCTCCTCGTACTCCAGGACCTCGACCTTCTTGATGCAGTCCTGCGCGAGCCGCGCCGCCGGGCCGCCGATCGAGCCGAGGTAGAAGCCGCCGTGGCTGCCGCACGCGTCGGTGACCTGCTTGCTGCGGTTGCCCTTGGCGAGCATCACCTTGGAGCCGCCCGCGGCCTGGAACTGCTCGACGTAGGAGTCCATGCGGCCGGCCGTCGTCGGGCCGAAGGAACCGGACGCGTAGCCCTCGGGGGTCTTGGCCGGGCCGGCGTAGTAGACCGGGTGGTCCTTGAGGTACTGCGGCATCTCCTCGCCCGCGTCCAGCCGCTCCTTGATCTTCGCATGTGCGATGTCGCGGGCGACGACGAGCGGTCCGGTAAGCGAGAGCCGGGTCTTCACGGGGTACTTGGTCAGCTCCGCGAGGATCTCGTCCATGGGGCGGTTGAGGTCGATGCGGACGACGTCGCCCTCGGACTCCAGGTGCTCGTCGGTGGTCTCCGGGAGGAAGCGCGCCGGGTCCGTCTCCAGCTGCTCCAGGAAGACGCCCTCGGGCGTGATCTTCGCGAGCGCCTGGCGGTCGGCGGAGCAGGAGACGGCGATGGCGACCGGGCAGGACGCGCCGTGCCGCGGCAGGCGGACGACGCGCACGTCGTGGCAGAAGTACTTGCCGCCGAACTGGGCGCCGATGCCGATCTTCTGCGTCAGCTCGAAGACCTTCTCCTCCAGCTCCTTGTCGCGGAAGCCGTGGCCGAGCGCGGAGCCCTCCTCCGGCAGCTCGTCCAGGTAGTGCGCGGAGGCGTACTTGGCGGTCTTCAGCGCGTACTCGGCGGAGGTGCCGCCGACGACGATCGCCAGGTGGTACGGCGGGCAGGCGGCCGTGCCGAGCGAGCGGATCTTCTCCTCCAGGAACTTCATCATGCTCGCCTCGTTGAGCACGGCCTTCGTCTCCTGGAAGAGGAAGGACTTGTTGGCGGAGCCGCCGCCCTTGGCCATGAAGAGGAACTTGTAGGCGCCGCCGTCGGTCGCGTACAGCTCGATCTGCGCCGGCAGGTTGGAGCCGGTGTTCTTCTCGTCCCACATGGTCAGCGGGGCCATCTGCGAATAGCGCAGGTTGAGCTTGGTGTAGGCGTCGAAGATGCCGTGCGAGAGGGCCTTCTCGTCCTCGCCCGCGGTCAGCACGTTCTGGCCGCGCTTGCCCATGACGATGGCCGTGCCGGTGTCCTGGCACATCGGCAGGACGCCCGCCGCGGCGATGTTGGCGTTCTTCAGCAGGTCGAGCGCGACGAAGCGGTCGTTGGGGGACGCCTCGGGGTCGTCGAGGATCTTCCGCAGCTGCGCGAGGTGGGCCGGGCGCAGGTAGTGGGAGATGTCGTGCATCGCCTCGGCGGCCAGCTTGCGCAGCGCCTCGGGCTCCACCTTGAGGAACGTGCGGCCGTCGGCCTCGAAGGTCGACACGCCCTCGGAGGTGACCAGGCGGTACGGAGTGGTGTCCTCGCCCAGGGGCAGGAGGTCCGTATAGGCGAACTCAGAGGCAGACATGTGCGGCGGGTTCCTCACTCGGCAGGCGGCTGGTGGCTGGCGTCCTCGACAGCGCCTACCAGCGTAGGACGCGCGCGGGGGAGCGGTCTTGTGAGGTAAGGCTCACCCGTCCGCCGCCCTCCCCCTATCGCGATCTATCGCGATTGGCTACGCTGCTTGCCGTGGAAGAGCCATCGTTCGAGAAGCACTCCCTGGAGAAGCGCCCGCAGCAGGGCGCGCCCGAGCCCGCTCCCGCCCCCGCGCCGCCCGCGCTGCGCGCCTCCGACGCCGACCGCGACCGGTTCGCGGACATCCTGCGCGACGCCCTGGCGCACGGGCGGATCACCGCCGAAGAGCACTCCGAGCGGATCGGCGCGGTCTACCGCGCCAAGACCCTCGCCGAGCTGGAGCCGCTGGTCAGCGACCTGCCGGAGGCCGGCCGGGCCGGGCCCGCGGCGCCCGCGCGGCCCTACGAGACCCCGGCGCACACCCTCTCCGCGGCCCCCGCCGAGAACCTCGTGGCGGTCTTCGGCGGCGCGGTGCGCAAGGGGCGCTGGCGGGTGAGCCGGCGCACGAACGCCTTCGCGCTCTTCGGCGGCATCGAGATCGACCTGACCGAGGCGCTCTTCGAGCAGCGGGAGATCGTCATCAACGCCACCGCGATCTTCGGCGGCGTCGAGATCAGGGTCCCGGAGAACGTGACCCTGCGCTCGACGGGCACCGGGATCTTCGGCGGTTTCGACGTGAAGACGGTCGAGGCGCCGGACCCCGACGCACCGGTCGTCTCCCTCACGGGATTCGCGGTCTTCGGCGGCGTTGATGCCAAGCCGAAACGGGGTAAGCGGCTCAAGAACCTTCGCCCAGGCCTGTGATGACGCTCCGCCCGGCGGCCCCGCGGGGCTCCGGGCGGCCTGTTGCCGGAAACTTACTGCGGGTTACCGCGTTCCGCTCATGGCAACGGTGTGAATAAGCACGCGCACAGCGGGTAAAGCTTGGTGCATCGTCTCTCGTACGGCTGCCGGTGCGAATGGCCGTGCGCAGTGGAGGCGGGCAAGGGTGACTCAACCGGCCAAGCAAAAGCCGTCGTCAGGAGTAGACCGTGCTGCTACCGCATCAGCCCCTGCAGGAAGCCGCCGTACCGTCCCCGCGGATCGCGTCCGCGCGGGATCAGGCCGGCCCCTGGCATTCGGAGGCGGTGTGCCGCCGGGATGAAGCCGGGCTCTTCTTCGCACCATCCAAGGAACCGACGGCTGCCCGGTTGTCGCGCGAGGAGGCCGCCAAGCGCGTGTGCGCACGGTGCCCCGTGATGGTCGAGTGCCGCGAGCACGCCTTGCTGCAGCCGGAGCCCTACGGGGTGTGGGGCGGTCTGACCGCGGCGGAGCGCCGGGTGGTGCTGGCCCGGCGGCGCCGGCGCGAGGCGGAGCTGGCCCGCGCCACGAGGGTCGCCGCCGCGGGCTGAAGGGCACGGGGCGACCCGGGTCCGCCCGGGCGCCCTCTCGTCCTCGGACGCCGGACGGGCCGAGCCGCTGCGGTGCCGGCAGCAACTCAGCCCGTCCGGCGTTTGAGGACAAGCGCGCCCGCAGGGCGCATGATCAGCGCCCGTAGGGCACTCAGCTGGGGCGCTCGAAGTCCACGGTGCTGTACGCCCGCAGCTTCGACAGCCGGTGCGTCGAGTCGATCTGCCGGATCGTTCCCGACTTCGACCGCATGACCAGCGACTGAGTGGTCGCCGTCTCCGAGCGGTAGCGCACGCCGCGCAGCAGCTCGCCGTCGGTGATGCCGGTCGCCACGAAGAACACGTTCTCACCGCTGACCAGGTCGTCCGTCTGCAGGACGCGGTCGAGGTCGTGGCCCGCGTCGATCGCGCGCTGCCGCTCCTCGTCGTCCTTCGGCCACAGCCGGGCCTGGATGGTGCCGCCCATGCACTTCATCGCGCAGGCCGCGATGATGCCCTCCGGCGTGCCGCCGACGCCCAGCAGCAGGTCCACGCCGGTGCCCTCGCGGGCGGCCATGATCGCGCCGGCCACGTCGCCGTCGGAGATGAACTTGATGCGGGCGCCCGCCTCGCGGATCTCCCGGACCAGGCCGTCGTGGCGGGGACGGTCCAGGACGACGACGGTCACGTCCTCGGGCGAGGAGTGCTTCGCCTTGGCGATCCGGCGGATGTTGACCGCGACCGGCGCGGTGATGTCGACGAAGTCCGCGGCCTCGGGGCCGGTGACCAGCTTGTCCATGTAGAACACGGCGGACGGGTCGAACATGGTGCCGCGGTCGGCGACGGCCATCACGGAGACGGCGTTCGCCATGCCCTTGGCGGTGAGGGTCGTGCCGTCGACCGGGTCGACGGCGACGTCGCACTCGGCGCCCGTGCCGTCACCCACGCGCTCGCCGTTGTACAGCATCGGGGCGTTGTCCTTCTCGCCCTCGCCGATGACGACGACGCCGTTCATCGACACGGTGCCGATCAGCGCGCGCATGGCCTTGACCGCGGCGCCGTCCGCGCCGTTCTTGTCACCCCGGCCGACCCAGCGGCCCGATGCCATGGCACCGGCCTCGGTGACCCGGACGAGCTCCAGGGCGAGGTTGCGGTCGGGTGCCTCGGGGCTGACCTCGAGCTGGGACGGCAGATGATGCTCGGTCATCGGAGCGCAACCTTTCTGTACGGCGACGGCCGCAGGGGCCCCCTCCCCCGAAAGGGGCAGAGGGTGAGGGTGCTGATGACTTTATCTGCTCACTGCGAGAGTGAGCAGAGGGCCCCACGCATGAGCACCGTCAAGGCCTCCGTCAAGGCCCTCCGTCAAGGGTGTCCGCCAAGGGTCTCCGTCATGGCTCAGGAGGGGCCGACGGAAGATCGGTCCGGCCATGGGGGACGATGGGGGCGTGGCAGGTAGGAATCCCAAGGCGCAGACCGTACGGAACATGGTGCTCGCGATGGCGGCGGTGATCCCCGTGGCCTTCGTCAGCTATGTCTTCATTCCGCACGACGAGAACAAGGACCCGGTGCGCACCGTCGACTACCGCGTCGAGCTCGACACGGCGCGGCGTGCGGCGCCGTACCCGGTCGCGGCGCCCGCCGGGCTCGGCGGCGACTGGCGCGCCACCTCCGTCTCGTACAAGGCGGGCGGCAAGGAGGGTTCCGTCTGGCACCTGGGCTTCCTCGACCCGGACACCGAGTACGTGGCGGTCGAGCAGAGCGACGGGCCGCCCGGGGCGTTCATCGACAGCGCGAGCCTGCGCGCGGTGAAGACGCCGAAGACGCAGCGCGTGGGCGACGCGACGTGGCGGCAGTACGAGGGCGAGAAGTACAACGCGCTCGTGAAGGAGGAGAAGGGCGTGACCACGGTGGTCACCGGCACCGCCTCCCACGAGCGGCTCACGCAGATGGCCGCCGCGCTCAAGGCCGAGAAGGGCGCCGTGAAGGACGCCGGGAACGGCTAGAGCGCGACGGCCGGGTGCCGCCGGTGTCCCGCGCCGGACCGGCGCGGGGACGGGCGTGAGGCTGGGCATGAGGCCCGGCGTGAGGTCGGGCGCGGGGCTCAGACGGTGGTGACGACCTGCTCGTAGGACAGGCGCGGCGAGCGCGGGCGGTAGGCGCCCTCCTCGGCCGGCTTGCCGATGTTGACGATCATCAGCGGCGTGTGGTCGTCGTCCAGGAACTCCTTCTGGACGCCCGCGAAGTCGAAGCCGGTCATCGGGCCGGCGGCCAGGCCGGCGGCGCGGATGCCCAGGATGAAGTAGCCGGCCTGCAGCGCGCCGTTGGCCGCGGCGGACTTCTCACGGACGGGGCGCTCCGCGAAGAAGACGTCCTTGGCCTGCGGGAAGGCCGGGAACAGCGTCGGCAGCTCCTCGTGGAACTCGTTGTCCGTGGCGAGGATCGCGACGAGCGGGGCGCTCATGGTCTTGTCGCGGTTGCCCTCGGCCATGAGGGGCGCGAGGCGCTCGCGGGCCTCCTCGGAGCGGATCAGCACGATGCGCAGCGGCGACTGGTTGAACGCGGTGGGGGCGTACTTCACCAGGTCGTAGATCGCCTGGATCTGCTCGTCGGTCACCGGCTCGGCGGAGAAGGCGCTGGCCGTGTGGGCCTCGCGGAAGAGCAGGTCCTGGGCGGCGGGGTCGAGGGCGAGGGACATGGGGCACCTACTTGTGTAACGGGGGGAGGCTTGCGCCACCCACTCTACGACAAGTGGATGAAAATTCAACTGAAACTTCAACAAGTCGCACCGAGTGTGGCCGCGGCCACCTGCTCCCGGTGACGTAAGGCCTGGTCAGGCCCCTATTCGGAGGCCTCCGAGCCGCCCCCGGCCTCTGCCGCCTCTGCCCTCTCTTCTTCGTCCTCCGAGGCCAGCGCCGCGTCCAGCCGCGCCCGCGCGCCCTCCAGCCAGCGGCGGCACACCTTCGCGAGCTCCTCGCCGCGCTCCCACAGGGCCAGCGACTCCTCCAGCGTCGTGCCGCCCGCCTCCAGGCGGCGCACGACCTCGATCAGCTCGTCGCGAGCCTGCTCGTACCCCAGTGCGTTCGCCGCCGCATCCGCCGCGTCCGTTGTCGTCGCCATGGCCACCAGCCTATGCGGGGGGTACGACAGCGGGCCCCGCAACGGGCCGCACCGTGAACTCGCCCTCCGCGACCCGGGCCCGCAGCTCCTCCTCCGCCGTCACCTCCGCCGCGTCCCGCACCACCGAGCCGTCCGCGTGCTGCAGCACGGCATAGCCGCGGCGCAGCGTCGCCGCGGGGGAGAGGGCCACCACGCGCGCGCGGGTGTGCGACAGCTCCGAGTCGGCGCGGTCCAGCAGGTGGCCCAGGGTGCGCCGGGCCCGGTCGGTGAGCGCCCCGACCTGCGCCTCGCGCTCCTCCACCATCCGCTGCGGGCGCTGCACGCACGGCCGGGCCCGCACCGACGCCAGGCCGCGCTCCTCGCGGTCCAGATGCGCCGTGACGCAGCGCAGGGCCCGCTCGCGCAGCTGGCGCACGCGGGCCAGCTCCTCGCCGACGTCCGGCACGACGCGCTTCGCCGCGTCCGTCGGCGTCGACGCGCGCAGGTCGGCGACCAGGTCCAGCAGCGGCGAGTCCGGCTCGTGACCGATCGCCGACACCACCGGCGTGCGGCACGCGGCCACGGACCGCACCAGGCGCTCGTCGGAGAACGGCAGCAGGTCCTCCACGCTGCCGCCGCCGCGCGCCACGATGATCACGTCCACGTCCGGGGCCTTGTCGAGCTCCTCCACGGCCTCGATGACGCGCGGCACCGCGTGCACGCCCTGCACGGGCACGTTGCGGATCTCGAAGCGGACCGCCGGCCAGCGGTGCCGGGCGTTCTCCAGGACGTCCCGCTCGGCGGCCGACGCGCGGCCGCAGACCAGGCCGATCAGCTGCGGCAGGAACGGCAGCGGGCGCTTGCGGTCCGCCGCGAACAGGCCCTCCGCGGCGAGGGACTTCTTCAGCTGCTCCAGCCGCGCCAGCAGCTCCCCGACGCCCACCGCCCGGATCTCCGCCGCCCGCAGCGACAGCTGGCCGCGCGGCGCGTACCACTCCGGCTTGGCGTGCACGACGACGCGCGCGCCCTCCGCGACGATGCCGGACACCCGGTCGAAGACCGCGCGGTAGCAGGTGACGGACAGCGAGATGTCGTGCGCGGGGTCGCGCAGCGTCAGGAAGACGACGCCGGCGCCCGGGCGGCGGGAGATCTGCGTGATCTGCCCCTCGACCCACACCGCGCCGAGCCGGTCGATCCAGCCGCCGATGAGCCGCGACACCTGCCCAACGGGGACGGGCGCTTCGGGAGACGTGTTGAGGGCCATGGAGCGAGGGTAGTGGGGGGCACCGACACCCGTACGGGTCCGGGAGCGGGGGCGCTCTAAGCCGGCCTCTTACGGAACACCTCCGCCCCCAGCACCCCCAGCC
>NZ_JBPQTW010000275.1:0-7656 GCF_051386535.1 Streptomyces sp. URMC 127 | reverse complement strand
GGGCGGGACTCTCTCGGGGACGGAGGCGTGATTCGCCTGCTGCGCGTGATCCCCGCGATTTGCGTGCTCCGCGTGATCTGCGTGATCTGCGCGGTCTACATCATCTGCATGATCTGCGGAGTCTGCGGGACGTGGACCGTCCATCACATCGCGTACGGCGGCGGCGAAAGCGCCGGGCCCCTCCTTCATGGCGATGTCGAGGTGGCCATGAGGTGCCCCGATCGCCCTCGCCGCTCGGGACAGGAACGTCTGGACGGGATGCTCGCCGGGTGTGAGCAGTACGGTCGGCCAGGCGTGCGAGCCGTTGACCGGCAGTACTCCACGCGCCAGGGCGGGCAGCATGCCGGCCCGTAACAGAGACGACTTTCCTGCCCCGGACGGAGCCATGACCAGCAGGGGGCCGGGAGCCGTGAGCCGCTCTGTCAGTCGGGCGATGACGGTGGCCGTGTCCGCGTCGCGTCCGAAGAACCAGCGGGCATCCTCCGTTCCGAACGGGGAGAGGCCGGGGTACGGGCACAGTCCGTTGTCCTCCGGCGGCCCGCTGTCGTTGGCTCCGGACGGGACGGGGACGAGGAGCTCGAGTGCGCCGCCTGTCTCCAGGGCCCGGTCACATGCGCGGGCCAATTCCAGCGTCAGCGGCTTCTCACCGTTCTCGACCTTGCTCAGGTAGCCCTTGCTGTAGAAGGCGAGGCGGGCCAGCTTGACCAGGGAGACACCGCGTTCGCGACGTAATCGGCGTAACTGCTCACCGGCCTGTTCGCAAGCCTGTTCGGGCTCCGGGTGCGGCGCCCCGGCAGCGCCACCACCTGGTCCACGGCTGCCGCCTTCCATCGTCCGGTCCCCTCCATGGTCGTCCGGCCAGGGCGATCGCCTCACCTTGGCGACCGGCCCACCACCCCACCACATTGACTCGGCCAAGATCTTTTCAGGGGCGGTACGGCTTCCTCAACCATCCTTCCGGCCGAAACGGGGCCGCTGGTTCCGCCTGCTTCCGCGTCCAGGGGTCTCTCCCTCCCCAAGTCGGCGTGAGTTCGTCCCGGCCAGCGGGGTGGTGCGGGCCCGGGAGAGTAGGAGACGGATAATTCCGCGCGGTTGTCCGTGCGGATGAGACATGATCCTTCGCCGTGAGAACCCTGCTGCTTCCCCCTCGGCTGACCGCCTCCGCCGAGTCCGTACGCCAGGCGGCCCGGCGTCGCGGTCTGCGGACCGTGCAATCGGCGTCGTTCACGCTGCCTGAAGACCTGTGCAGCGCCGAGCATCTGCACGCGGGCCCGGATTTCGCGGACGTCGCAGCGCCTGTGTACGGGATTGCGCCGCTTGAGGCGCCGCGCGACTGGCTGGCCGGCCTGCCGCGGGAGCTCACGGGACGTGAGGTGCGTGTCATGGCGATCGCCGAGGCCTACGCCCTCCGGCGACCGGCGTTCGTCAAGTCCCCGAACGACAAGAGCATACGGGCGATGGTCTATGCCGACGGGACGCGGCTGCCGGGGCCCGATGCCGTAGAAGCGGAGACGCCGGTGCTGGTCAGCGACACGGTGACGTTCACGGCCGAGTACCGGCTCCACTGCCTCGACGGGATGGTGCACACAGGCAGCCGGTACGCGGAGGACGGGCGTCTGGCGCTGGGTCCGCTGCCCGAATCGGCCCGTGCGTTCGGCGCCGACGTACTCGCCGTTGCCGGTACGGCTCTGCCCTCCGCCATCGTCATCGACGTCGGCCTGATCGACGGACGCTGGGCAGTGGTGGAGGCCAATGCGGCGTGGGCCAGCGGGCTCTACAACGCTTGTCCGGACCGGGCACTCGACGTGATCCTGCGCGCCGCCGGCCCGGCGGGTGACGTCGCTTCCCGCGACCGGCCGTTCGTCCGCATTCCTTCCCCCTGAGCCCTCATACGGTTGCACCGTCGCATTCGGCCCCAGTGGTCCCGGTAGCAGGGCCCTTCGGCCCTTCCCTCCCGTACGCGCCGGGCGATCTCCTAGCCGGGCGGCCGGAAGTGGACGGGGACGACCGGACACGGACCGGCGCGCGCATCAAGGTCACATGCTGACGGGCTGATGAGCTGACGAGCTGACGGGAGAGCACCGCATATGGCTGAGCCTGTCGTTGAACCGAGGGGGAAGGGGACCGAGGAGTCCCGGCAGGGCGCCCCGCGGCGGGCACAGGCCCACGTGGCCCGTACGCCCGTCGGCGCCGGGCCCGCCCTCGCCTGGGTGCTGATCGTCACCGGTGCACTGGGCCTGCTCGCCTCCTTCGTGATCACTGTCGACAAGTTCCGGTTGCTGGAGGAGCCGGGCTTCCGGCCGTCGTGCAGCATCAACCCCGTGCTGTCGTGCACGAACGTGATGAGCAGTCCGCAGGCGTCGGTGTTCGGCTTTCCCAATCCGCTCGTCGGTCTGGCCGGCTACGGCGCCGTCGTGCTGATCGGCTTCGGCCTGCTGGCCGGGGCCCGCTACCACCGCTGGTTCTGGGTCGGGCTGAACGTGGGCACGCTGCTCGGCGCGGGCTTCTGCATGTGGCTGATGGTCCAGGCGCTGTACTCGATCGGCGCCCTGTGTCTGTGGTGCTCCCTCGCCTGGGTCGTCACCATCGCCATGTTCTGGGCCACCACCCTCCACAACCTCAAGCACGGTGTCGTCCCGGCGCCCCGCCGCCCGGTGCTCGGGCTGCTGGAGTTCCCCTGGGCGGTGCCGGTGACCTGGTACCTCGTCATCGCGGTGCTCATCGTGACCCGGTTCTGGACGTACTGGCGGTCCCTGCTCTGATCCCGGGATGGGCCGGGCTGGGAGCGACTCGCAGGACAAGCCCAGACAAGGACCTCGGGCTACTCCACCCGGCAATCCTCCGAGCGGCACACCAGCCAGTACCTGTTCGCGGAGACCGTCATACAGGCTTGGACGTCACCCCTGCGGGTGACGAAGGGGCGTCGCGGTGAATTCCGGTGAATCGCGGTGAACACGCCACCCCACCGCATCGCCGCCTGACGCCCGCGGCCCGACGGGCAGCCCTCGCACCGCGTCGCGATGGCTTCGCAATGGCGTCGCCGGCACATGGCTGCGCAGACTCTGAGGAGCGATAGGGAAGGCGTACCGGCGAGGAGAACATCAGTGAACGGCGACGCACAGGCCGGCGGACACGCCGGGGCACCACAGAGCCGGCTCGCCAAGGACACGTACAAGCGGGAGCTGTTCCGTCTCCAGACGGAACTGGTCAAGCTCCAGGAATGGGTACGCGCCGAGGGTGCCCGACTGGTCGTCGTCTTCGAAGGGCGGGACGCCGCGGGCAAGGGCGGGGTGATCAAACGCGTGACGGAGCGGCTCAACCCGCGCGTCGCGCGCACCGTCGCCCTGCCCGTGCCGACCGACCGCGAGCGGGGCCAGTGGTACTTCCAGCGCTACGTCGGACATCTGCCCACGGCGGGCGAGATCGTGCTGTTCGACCGCAGCTGGTACAACCGCGCCGGCGTCGAGCGCGTCATGGGGTTCTGCACCGAGCAGGAGCACCGCCGCTTTCTGCATCAGTGCCCCGTCTTCGAGCGGCTGCTGACCGAGGACGGCATCCTGCTGCGTAAGTACTGGTTTTCCGTCAGCGACGCCGTCCAGGAGCAGCGCTTCCGCAGCCGCCTGGAGGACCCCACCCGCCGCTGGAAGCTGTCGGAGATGGACCTGGAGTCCGTCACGCGCTGGGAGGCGTACTCGCGGGCCAAGGACGAGATGTTCGCCCACACCGACACGGCCGAAGCACCCTGGTACGTCGTCGAGAGCGACGACAAGCGCAGCGCCCGCATCAATATGATCGCCCACCTGCTGTCCACAGTGCCCTACCGGGACGTGCCCCGGCCGGAGCTGACGCTCCCGCCTCGCCCGCCCTCCACCGGCTACCGGCGCCCGCCGCGCGACCTGCAGACCCGCGTCCCCGACCACGCCGGGACGCTCGAATCCGACGCGGCACGCGACGGCTCCTGACGGATCCTGACGGATCCTGACGGCCAAGGTCCACCCGCCGGCATTGTTGACGCGTACACGCAAGCGGTCGGAGACTATGTGCCTCACACTTCCCGGGAGGCACAATGCGAGCACGCGTTCTTGCCGTCGCCCTCGTCACAGCCGCCGTCGCCGCTGCCGCCACGCAGGCCACGGCCCAGCCCTCCAAGCCTCACCCGCAGACGCCGGCACGCTGGTGCGCCGACCAAGGCGGCCGGTCCGCCATCTACCACCCGTACTTCGACGCCGGGCGCCGGCTCACCCCGCTCGGCGGTGAGCGACAGCTGTGCGAGTTCACCGCCCAGGACACGTCGCGCATCACCGTCGCGACCGACACCCTCGCCGCCGAGCTGCCGACGCTCGCCGCCCTCGCCTACGTCCGCAAGCCCCCGCTGCCGGAGCACCCGCAGGGCAACCCGTCGGCCGCCTACTGCGCGGCCATCGGCGGAACGACGCAGTTCGGCAACCACAAGAGCGATACCGGCGGGTGGATCAAGGCCGGCGATCCGGTCGACCGTGACCACCTGCGGAACATGTGCCTCTTCGCCGACGGCTCGGCTCTCGACGCCTGGGGGCTGACGTACCACACGAACGGCGTGATCCGGGGCGCGGATCTCACCAAGAAGTTCCGGGCCTCCGTCCCCACCGGCCGCTGACTCGTCCTCGTGGTGGTGTGAAGCGGTGAGGTGAGGCAGTGGTCCGGAAGGTCGGAAGACGCCGCCTCGCGGGGTTGTCACCCTCTGGTGCCCTTCCGGGCCGCTGTGCCACGATGCCCTCCGCCCTCAACCCGGCACCGGTACCTACACCGGCACCGGCACCGACACGGACTCGGAGACGGACACGCAGGGGAGCGGATGGCCATGGGTGATCATCGCAAGCCGGATCCGGACTTGGGCAAAGGCAAGCCGCCGCCCGGCAACACCGACGGGCAGGTGCCTCCCCCGCCTCCGCCGTCCGGCACGCGCAGGAAATAACCCAGCAGGTAATGACAGATGACACCGGTGCACAGTCTGACCTCCCTGCGCCTGGCGCACGATGCGCAGATGGAACGGATCCACGGGTGGCCCGAAGGCTCCCCGTGGATCCGTCAGGCCGCCGCAGCACTCCCCCGCGACCGCTTCGCGCCCGACCGGCTCTGGCAGTGGGACGGGCATGCCTACAGACCTGTCAATCGTGAAACCGACCCGGGCCAGTGGGCGGAGCTGATCTACGGCGACCCTTACGAGGCAGCCGTCACCCAGGTCATCAACGGCCGGGCGACCTCCAGCCTGTCCTGTGAATCCGTTGTCGCCGACATGCTCGGCTGCCTCGACCTCCTCCCCGGCCATCACGTACTCGAACTCGGGACCGGAACCGGCCGTAACGCGGCCCTCGTTGCCCACAGGGCGGGCCCCGGGCGCGTCGTCAGCATCGAGACCGACCCGGACCTGGCCGAGCAGGCACGCCAGCGCCTGAAGAAGACCAGGGCCGATGTCCATGTGGTCGTCGGAGACGGCACGGGAGGATGGCCCCCGGGCGCGCCTTTCGACCGGGTGATTTCCACCTACGCCGTCGAGACCGTCCCTTGGGCATGGGTCGAGCAGACCCGGCCCGGCGGCCGCATCGTCACCCCTTGGGGGCACCTCGGGCTCGTAGCCCTGACGGTGGCCGAGGAGGGAGACGCCGCGAGCGGGCACGTCCAGGGGCTCGCCCAGTTCATGCCCGCCCGCGGGAGCGGCGGCGGCCCCAGCGGAGACTTCTCCCGCGTGCGCGCCGGACGGGAACCCGAGCACGAACGCCACGCCCGCCTCGGCCTCTCCCCGCTGCACACGGACTGGCACCTCCGGTTCGCGTTGCGCGTCCTGTTGCCGGACGTGCACATCGCGAGCAGCACCGACAGAGACGGAACGAATGTCTGGCTCAACGACAGCGCATCGTCGTGGGCAGCGTTCTACGCCCAGGACGACGGCACCGTCCTGGTCTGCGAGGGCGGGCCGCGCCGCCTGGCCGCGGAACTCGAGCAGGCGTGGAACTGGTGGACGACTGCGGGCGAGCCCGGCCTGTACGAGTGGGGGATGACGGTCACTCGGGAGCGCCAGTGGATGTGGGTGGGCGAAGAGTCCGCGTCGGTACGGGTCGCCGCCGGTGGGTCGGGCCACCGGCGGCGGTAGTGGCCGGGCTGTCGGCGCGTCGCGTCTCACGCCTCGTGGGCGGTCCCCTACCTCCTACCTCGTACTACCTCGTAGCGCGCTTCACGCAGATCCGGTCGGTTGCAGGGAGCCGGCCCGTGGCCAGGTAGGTGTTGACCTGATCGTCCACGCAGGTGTTGCCGTACAGGCCGTAGACGGCGTGCCGGTTGGCGCCCTTGAGGGTGATGAGCTTGGAGCTGGGCAGCATGCCGTGCAGGGCGACGGTTCCTTCGTAGTCGGTGCGCGGGTCGCCGGTGGCAGCCACCATGAGGACAGGGGCGTCCTGCCGGACCCGGGTGGGCTCCTCGGCCGGCCGGTCCCAGAAGGCGCAGGGCCCGATGTTGTCGGCCACCGGGCCGAACAGGGGGTGGGCGGCCCGGTTGCGCTCGATGTCGCGCCAGTAGCGCTCGGGGTCGCGCGGAGCGCCCTTGTCCCCGCAGATGATCGCCATCTGTGCGCTGCCGTACGCCGAGCCCTTGCCGGTCAGGAACATCCGCAGCTCTTCGGCGATCTCCTGCGGCAGCTCGGTGGTCCTCCCGGCCGCGGCCGCGGCCATGGCGGACACCTCTTCGGCGAGTCGCGCCCGTGCCTCGTCGGTGTCGTCCGCGAGGCCCGCGAAGATCAGGGTCGGTACGCGGGTGTCGTCCACCCGGAAGGTGTCCGAACCGGTGCCGAGGGTCAGCGGCCGGCGAGCCGACGCCGCGACGATGCGGTCGACCGTGGCGAGGACCTGCGCGCGCGTACGGCCGAGCCCGTAGTCCTCGTAGCGGTGTGCCGCCCAGGCGGCCCAGTCGCCGAGTGCCCGTTCGTTCTCCTCCTCGGTGCCCTGCAGCAGCCGGGGGCTGTAACGGCGCGGGTCGATCGCGCCGTCGAGGACGACCCGGTCGTAGCGTCCGGGGAACATCTGCGTGTAGACCGTGCCGAGGTACGTGCCGTACGAGTAGCCCAGATAGGAGATCTTCCGGTCGCCGAGGGCACCTCTGATGACGTCCATGTCGCGGGCCGTGTTGCGGGTGCCGGCGTACGGGAGCAGCTCGGCGTTCGTGGCGCGGCACTTGGCGGCCAGATCCTTGTGGAGGGCGACCTGCCGGTCGAAGCTCGCCCGGCTGTTCCCGGCCGACAGGACGGCGGAGCCGACGGGCCAGCCGCAGTCGAGCGGGGTGCTGCGGCCGACGAAGCGCGGGTCCATGCCGATGACGTCGTAGCGCGCTCCGGTCTCCTTCATCGCCTTGCGGGCGTCCGGGGCGAAGTCGATTCCTGTGCCGCCCGGCCCGCCGGTGTTGAGCAGCATCGCGCCGATACGGTGGCGCGTGCTGGTGGCCTTGAGGCGGGATATCGCGACGGTGATGGTGCGGCCGGAGGGGTGGGCGTAGTCGAGGGGGACGGTGACGTTCGCACACTGCGCGCCGGCCTTCTCCAGGGCCTGGCCGGTCTTGTCGTCCGGGCCGAGGACACAGCTGCGCCAGTCGAGGGGCTGGTGGTAGTAGCGGTCGAGTCTGGGGGCGGGG
>NZ_JBPQTW010000274.1:0-7665 GCF_051386535.1 Streptomyces sp. URMC 127 | reverse complement strand
GAAGCGGGCCGGACAGCCGGGGGGCCTGTCCCGGCCCGCTTCTGCGCGTCCGTGCGCGGCTTCCGCGCCGGGCCGCGCGCCCCGGCGCGCTTCCGTGCGCTCACGGCCGCATCCGCAGTCCCGGTCAGGCGGTGCGCACTGCGGTGACGCGTACGGTGCCGGAGCGGCGGCCGGAACGGTCAGATCCGTACGCTCTCGCGGCGGCCCGCCGCGGCCGCGGCTATCCGGCCCATGGCCGTCTCCCGGCCGCACGCGTAAGCGCCCAGCGCCGTCTGCCGGGCCACGATGCCGCGCTCGGCGCGCATCAGCCGCAGGCCGCGCCGGACCAGGTACGGCACGGGCTTGCGGGCCTCGCGCAGGTCGCGCACCAGCCGGCGGCGGAACGTGGTCGAGGGGCGGCCGCGCAGGCACAGCGCGTCGGCCAGCACGCCCAGGTCGCGGCAGCGGTCGATGATGTCGGCGGCGAAGATGCCCTCCGCGATGAACAGCGGCGTACGCCCGATGTCGAGGACGCTCATCCCCGTGATCGAGCTGGAGGCGATCGAGTACAGCGGCACCTCCGTGCGGGACGTGCGGCACAGCGCCTCGATCGCCGCGACGGCGGCGTCGGCGTTCCACGAGAGCGGGGAGTCCCAGTCGGTGCCCGAGCCGTCCGCGAGGAGCGGCAGCGTCGGGTCCGTGGCCTCCTTGTAGAAGTCGTCCAGGTTGAGGACGGGCAGCCCGGTACGGGCGGCGAGGGACGACTTTCCGGAACCGGACGGACCGGTCAGCAGGATGACGCGCGCGGGGCTCAGGTGGGGAGTCACGGGACACCAGTGTGAGGCATTGGTCCGCATGGGGGATCCCCCCGGGTCGCATGGTGCGCGCAGCGTCACTACTCGCATACTCTGCGTTGTCGTCCGGCTGCGCACCCCGTTCTGTGCTCCGCACCCGCATCCCCCACGACCTCGGCAGGTGGCCATGGCCTCGCACGCACGACACGCACACTCCGCCAGCAAGGCGTCGAGAGCGCTACGGCGCCGGATGCTGCTGCGCGTGGGGCTGACCGTATCGGCGGGCGCGGCCTTCGCCGCGGGCGGCGCGGCCTCCGCGAGCGCCGACGCCGTGGACCCCGGCATGGGCAGCGGCGTGGCCCGCGCGCAGCTCGGCGAGACCAACATCCCCGCGGCCGTCCAGGGCGCCGACAAGGGCCTGGAGGCGGGCGCGGAGGGGATCTTCGACACGGTGAAGACCCTGCGGACCAACCCGCTGGCCGGCACGCCGGTCGACCCGTTCGACAACACCGTGGGCACCAAGGTCGGCCCCATGGAGCCGGTCACCACCAGGCCGGCGACGCAGCCGATCTCCAAGGGCGGCAGCCTGACGGACCTGCCCGTCGCGAGCAACCTGACGTCGCTGCTGCCGACCGGGCGGCCGGCGGTGCCGCCCAAGGGGCACTGAGCCCGTACGGGCCCGGATGCGAGGAGGCGGGGGGGGGGGGGGGGCCCCCCCCCCCCCCCCCCCCCCGCCTCGCTGTCTTCCCGCGTCCTTCTCGCGTCGTCAGTACGACGAGCCGCCCGCGCCCAGCGACCCCGTCGGGTGCCAGACCGTGCGCGTCTCCAGGAACGCCGTCATGCGCTCCGTGCCGGGCGCCGCGGCCCAGTCCACAGGCTGTGGACGCAGCACGCGCTTGAGGTTGTCCGCCGCGGCGACCTCCAGCTCCTTCGCGAGCTCCGCGTCCGCGCCCGCGAGGTCGATCGCGTTGACGTCCTGGTGCGCGGCCAGCGACGGCGCGATCTCCGCCGTACGGCCCGACAGGACGTTCACGACACCGCCCGGGACGTCGGAGGTGGCCAGCACCTCGCCCAGCGACAGGGCGGGCAGCGGGGCCTTCTCCGAGGCCACCACGACCACGGTGTTGCCGGTGGCGATCGCCGGGGCGATCACCGACACCAGGCCGAGGAACGACGACTCCTGCGGCGCGAGCACGGCGACGACGCCGGTCGGCTCGGTGGAGGAGACGTTGAAGAACGGGCCCGCCACCGGGTTCGTCGCACCGGTGATCTGGCCGATCTTGTCGGTCCAGCCCGCGTACCAGACCCAGCGGTCGATCGCCGCGTCCACCTGGGCCGCGGCCTTCGCCTTGGACAGGCCCTCGGCCTCGGCGACCTCCGCCACGAACTGGTCGCGGCGGCCCTCCAGCATCTCGGCGACGCGGTAGAGGACCTGGCCGCGGTTGTACGCGGTCGCGCCGGACCAGCCGCCGACGGCCTTGCGGGCCGCGACGACCGCGTCACGGGCGTCCTTGCGGGAGGACAGCGGAGCGTTGGCCAGCCAGTTGCCCTTCGAGTCGGTCACCTCGTACACCCGTCCGCTCTCGGAGCGGGGGAACTTGCCCCCGACGAACAGCTTGTAGGTCTTGAAGACACTCAGTCGTGCATCAGACATCGAGGTACGCCTCCAGGCCGTGGCGGCCGCCCTCGCGGCCGAATCCCGACTCCTTGAAGCCGCCGAACGGCGACGTCGGGTCGAACTTGTTGAACGTGTTGGCCCAGATGACACCCGCGCGCAGCTTGCTCGCGACGGCCAGCATGCGCGAGCCCTTCTCCGTCCAGATGCCGGCGGAGAGGCCGTACTGCGAGTTGTTCGCCTTGGCGACCGCCTCGCCCGGCGTGCGGAACGTCAGCACCGACAGGACCGGGCCGAAGATCTCCTCGCGGGCGATCCGGTGCGCCTGCGTGACGTTCGTGAACAGCGTCGGGCGGAACCAGAAGCCGTTCTCCGGCAGCTCGCACGCCGGGGCCCAGCGCTCGGCGCCCTCGGCCTCGCCGCTGTCGGCCAGCTCGGTGATCCGGGCCAGCTGCTCGGCGGAGTTGATCGCACCGATGTCGGTGTTCTTGTCCAGCGGGTCGCCCAGGCGCAGCGTGGACAGGCGGCGCTTGAGGGAGTCCAGCAGCTCGTCGTGAATCGACTCCTGGACCAGCAGGCGCGAGCCCGCGCAGCAGACCTGGCCCTGGTTGAAGAAGATGCCGTTCACGATGCCCTCGACGGCCTGGTCGACGGGCGCGTCGTCGAAGACGATGTTGGCGCCCTTGCCGCCCAGCTCCAGCGTGAGCTTCTTGTCCGTGCCCGCGACCGTACGGGCGATGGCCTTGCCGACCGCCGTGGAGCCGGTGAACGCGACCTTGTTGACGTCCTCGTGCGCGACGAGGGCGGCGCCCGTGGTGCCGTCACCGGTGACGATGTTGACGACGCCCTTGGGCAGGCCCGCCTGGCGGCAGATGTCCGCGAAGAACAGCGCCGACAGCGGGGTGGTCTCGGCCGGCTTCAGGACGACCGTGTTGCCCGTGGCGAGCGCCGGGGCGATCTTCCACGCCAGCATCAGCAGCGGGAAGTTCCACGGGATGACCTGGCCCGCGACGCCCAGCGGGCGGGGGTTCGCGCCGTAGCCCGCGTGGTCGAGCTTGTCGGCCCAGCCCGCGTAGTAGAAGAAGTGCGCGGCGACCAGCGGGAGGTCCGCGTCGCGGGTCTCCTTGATCGGCTTGCCGTTGTCCAGGGTCTCCAGGACGGCGAGCTCGCGGCTGCGCTCCTGGATGATCCGGGCGATGCGGAACAGGTACTTGGCGCGCTCGGCGCCCGGCAGCGCCGACCACTTCTCGAAGGCCTTGCGGGCGGCCTTCACCGCGCGGTCCACGTCCTCCGCGGAGCCCTGGGCGACCTCGGAGAGCACCTCCTCGGTGGAGGGGCTGATCGTCTTGAAGACCTTGCCGCCGGCCGCCTCGGTGAACTCGCCGTCGATGAACAGGCCGTAGGACGGGGCGATGTCGACGACCGCGCGCGACTCGGGGGCGGGAGCGTATTCGAATGCCTTGTGGGCCATGGGGTTCGCCATGTGGTTCGCCATGTCGGTCAGTCCACCGTCACGTAGTCGGGACCGGAGTAACGCCCGGTGCTCAGCTTCTGCCGCTGCATCAGCAGGTCGTTGAGGAGGCTGGAGGCGCCGAAGCGGAACCAGGTGTTGTCCAGCCACTCCTCGCCCACGGTCTCGTTGACCAGGACCAGGAACTTGATCGCGTCCTTGGTGGTGCGGATGCCGCCGGCCGGCTTCACGCCGACCTGGACGCCGGTCAGCGCGCGGAAGTCGCGCACGGCCTCCAGCATCAGCAGGGTGTTCGCCGGGGTGGCGTTGACCGCGACCTTGCCGGTCGAGGTCTTGATGAAGTCCGCGCCGGCCAGCATGCCGATCCAGGACGCGCGGCGGATGTTGTCGTACGTCGACAGCTCGCCCGTCTCGAAGATGACCTTCAGGCGGGCCTTGTCGCCGCACTCGGCCTTGACGGCCCGGATCTCCTCCAGGACGTCCATGTACCGGCCGGCCAGGAAGGCGCCGCGGTCGATGACCATGTCGATCTCGTCCGCACCGGCCTCGATCGCATCGCGCGTGTCCGCCAGCTTGACCGGCAGCGCGGCGCGGCCGGCGGGGAACGCGGTGGCGACGGAGGCGACCTTCACGTCCGTGCCGGCGAGGGCGGCCTTGGCCGTCGCCACCATGTCGGGGTAGACGCAGACGGCGGCGGTGCGGGGCGTCGTGCGGTCGGTGGGGTCGGGGTTGACGGCCTTGGCGGCCAGGGCCCGGACCTTGCCCGGGGTGTCGGCACCCTCGAGCGTCGTGAGGTCGATCATCGAGATCGCCAGGTCGATGGCGTACGCCTTCGCCGTGGTCTTGATCGAGCGGGTGCCGAGCGAGGCGGCGCGGGCCTCCAGCCCGACCGCGTCGACCCCCGGGAGTCCGTGCAGGAAGCGGCGCAGCGCACTGTCGGAGGCGGTGGCGTCCGCCAGCTCCTTCAGCCGCGTCGCGGCGTCGTTGCCGTGTGCGGTAACTGTGGTGGGCATGGTCACCAGATGAGCATATCTACGCGCGTAGCGCGTGTACACCCCTCCTGACCGGAGGGGGTGCGCGGCGGTGTCCGGCGGCGCCGGACGGGCCTTGCGGCCCGGTTAGCTGGGCGTCCGTCCGTTTGGGCAGCGGCTGCGCTCCCCTTCCGCCGCGGCGGCGAAGTGCCACGACGGCGGTGTCCGGCGGTGCCGGACCGGCCGTGGGCGGCCCTCGCTCCGGTGCGGGGCGGTCGGGCGCTTGGTCCGGGCAGCCGCTGCCCCTCCCTCCGCCGCGGCGGCGAGGTACCACGACGGTGGTGTCCGGCGGTGCCGGACGGGCCTTGCGGCCCCGCCGCGGTGCCCCCCCGGCGGCGCCGGAAGCGGCCTCGCGGCCCGGCCGCGGTGAAGCGGGCGCGTCAGGCACAATCTGGCGCATGACGAGCCCTCGCCCCGAACAGGAATTCGCCGACAGGCGCTACCGCTCGCCCGCCGGCATCGCCGGCGGTGTGCTGATGCTCGCCCTCGCCGGCTGGCTGGGCGGCGACGCCGTGGCCCGCGGCGAGGGCCGTACGCCCTGGCTGGCCCTGGCCGGCCTGTTGTGCGTCGTGCCGCTGATCATCGCCTTCACGCTGCGGCCCGCCGTCTTCGCCGGGGCCTCGCGGCTGCTCGTGCGGAACCCCTTCCGGACGATCACCCTGCCGTGGGCGGCGGTGGACGCCGTACGGGCCGGGTACTCCAGCGAGGTGCTCGCCGGCGGTTCCACGTACCAGCTGTGGTCCGTGCCCGTCTCGCTGCGGCAGCGGAAGCGGGCCGCGCGGGCCGGCGGGGAGCAGCAGGCGCCGGCCGACCAGACCGTCTCCGAGCTGCAGGAGCTCGCCGAGCGGGGCGCGTCGCGGGAGGACGCGAAGGGGGAGGTCGTGGTCCGGTGGGCGTACGAGGTGCTGGCGCCGGCGGGGGCCGGGCTGGTGTTGTTCGTGGTGCTGCTGGTGGTCGGCTGACCAAAAACGATAGGGGCCCGGGGCGTCAGCCCCGGGCCCCTTCCGGCATCAGATGCCCGCCGCCTGCGACAGGTCCGTCTTGATCGCGGTCAGGACCTCCGCCGCCTTCGCCCGCGCCGCCGCGAGGCCCGCCGCGTCGGCGACCGGGATCACCACCTCCAGGTAGCACTTGATCTTCGGCTCGGTGCCGCTCGGGCGCACGATCACCCGCGCGGCGGAGACGGTCCCCGACTCGTCACCGGCGAGGTGGTAGCGCAGGCCGTCCGTCGGCGGCAGGGACTCCGTGCCCTTCGACAGGTCCTCGGCGGACGTGATGTGCAGGCCGGCGAGGACCGTCGGCGGCTGCTCGCGCAGCCTCCGCATCGCGTCCGCGATCAGCGACAGGTCCTGGACGCGCACCGACAGCTGGTCCGTGGCGTGCAGGCCGTGCTCGACCGCGAGGTCGTCCAGGAGGTCGCTGAGGGTGCGGCCGGACTCCTTGAGCTCCGCCGCCAGCTCGGCCACCAGCAGGGCGGCCGTGATGCCGTCCTTGTCGCGGACGCCCTCCGGGTCGACGCAGTAGCCGAGCGCCTCCTCGTAGGAGTAGCGCAGCCCGTCGACGCGGGCCAGCCACTTGAAGCCGGTCAGCGTCTCCGTGTACGGCGTGCCGGTGCTCGCGGCGGCGATGCGGGAGAGGAGGGAGGACGAGACGATCGTCGTCGCGAACGTGCCGCGGGCGTTCTTGTGCACGAGGTGCGTGGCGAGCAGCGCGCCCACCTCGTCGCCGCGGAGCATCCGCCAGCCCTCGGCGCTGTCCGGGTCGGGGACGGCGACGGCGCAGCGGTCCGCGTCCGGGTCGTTGGCGATGACGATGTCCGGCTGGGCCTCGCGGGCCGTGGCGAAGGCGAGGTCCATGGCGCCCGGCTCCTCCGGGTTGGGGAACGCCACGGTCGGGAAGTCCGGGTCCGGGTCGGCCTGGGCGGCGACCACGGTCGGGGCGGGGAAGCCGGCGCGCTCGAAGGCGGCGGTCAGGACGCGGCGGCCGACGCCGTGCATGGGCGTGTAGACGACGCGGACGTCGCGGGCGGAGCCGCCGGAGAGGACGGCGTCGGTACGGGCCAGGTAGGCGCCGACGATGTCCTCGTAGCGGAGGGTCTCCCAGCCCTCGGAGGGGCGCGGGACGTCGTTCAGGCTCGCGACCGCGGCGATCTCGGCGGCGATGCCGGCGTCGGCCGGCGGGACGATCTGGGAGCCGTCGCCGAGGTAGACCTTGTAGCCGTTGTCGCGGGGCGGGTTGTGGCTGGCGGTGACCTCGATGCCGGCGACGGCGCCGAGGTGGCGGATCGCGAAGGCGAGGACGGGGGTGGGGAGGGGCTCCGGGAGGAGGACGGCCTTGAGGCCGGCGCCGACCATGACGGCGGCGGTGTCGCGGGCGAAGTCGGCGCTCTTGTAGCGGGCGTCGTAGCCGATGACGACGGTGCCGGCGCTGCCGTCCGCTGCCAGGGCCCCCTGCTTGTTCAGGTACGCGGCGAGGCCGGCGGCGGCGCGGATGACGACGGAGCGGTTCATGCGCATGGGGCCGGCGCCGAGTTCGCCGCGGAGGCCGGCGGTGCCGAACTGGAGGGTGCCGGCGAAGCGGGCGGCGAGGTCGGCGAGCTTGGCGGTGTCCCCGGCGGCGGCGCCGTCGATGAGCTGGGCCAGCTCTTCGCGGGTCTCGGGGTCCGGGTCCTCGGCGAGCCAGGCGTTGGCCTGGGCGATGAGGGCGTCGTCTCGCTCCACGGTGTCTCCTACGGAGGGTTCGTCTGGGGTATGGGGTCTGTGGTCGGGTGGGGCG
>NZ_JBPQTW010000273.1:0-7668 GCF_051386535.1 Streptomyces sp. URMC 127 | reverse complement strand
GGCGGGGTGCGGCCGAGCGTGCGGGCGGTCATGTCTGTCGGGCCTCCGTTCTGCGCACGGACCGGGAGGCGTTCCTCCGGCTCCGGCCGGCACCTCCCGGGGCCTACCGGCCTACCCTTCGCCGGGCCGATGATTCCCGGCCGCGAGCCGGTAGACCACGTTCCGGCGGAGCGGGCCCTCGGGCACGTCCGGGTCGTCGAAGTCGTCGGCGGGATCGTAGGCCATGCCGATACGGCGCATCACGGCCCGCGACCGGAGGTTGGTGGCGGTCGTGACGGCCAGGATCTCCGGAAGGCGGAGGCTCTCGAAGCCGAAGGCGACGACGGCCAGGGCGGCTTCGGTGGCATAGCCGTGGCCCCAGGCCGGGCGGGCCAGCCGCCAGCCGGCCTCGACGCCGGTGAACGGCATGTCCTCCTCCACCGGGTCCAGCCCGGTGAACCCGATGAACTCCCCGGTGGCCGCGACCTCCACCGCCCACCAGCCCCAGCCGCGCCGGGCAAGGTCCTCCTGGAAGCGGGCGGCCGACGCCGCGCTCTCCTGCGGCGTGAGAACGCCCGGGAAGTACCGGCGCACTTCCGGGTCGGCGTTCATGGCGGCCCACGGGCCGAGGTCGGACTCCCGCCACTCCCTGAGCAGGAGGCGTGCGGTGCGCAGTTCGGGCATTCCGCCACCATAGTGCGGCGGGCGGGAGCGCAGCGATCGGATTTCCCGTGCTCCGCCCGGGCTTGAAGTTGCCGCTGCGGCAGCTTCTACCGTCGTGACCAGGGCCGGAGAGACCGGCCCGGTGAAGAAGCGCGGGGGAGACGGCGATGGACTGGCCGATCGCGGAGGTCGCCCGGATGTCGGGCGTGACGGCCCGGACGCTGCGGCACTACGACGAGACGGGCCTGCTGCCGCCGGCCAGGACCGGCCCCAGCGGCCACCGCTACTACGGGGAGCGGCAGCTCCTGCGGCTGCAGCAGATCCTCCTGCTGCGCGAACTGGGCCTGGGGCTGGTCGAGATCGGCCGGGTCCTGGCCGCGCAGGTCGACGAGCTGGAGGCGCTGCGCGGCCACCACCGCCGGCTGCTCGCCGAGCGGGACCGGCTGGACGCCCTGGCCGCGACCGTCTCCCGCACGATCACCGAACTGGAGCAGTCCAGGAAGGACGGCACACCCGTGATCGACATCAACCGGCCCGAGAACCTCTTCGAAGGCATCCGGCCCGACCAGTACATGAAGAGCCTGCGCGACTTTCCGGAGCTCGCGGCGGCCATCGAGCGGCACACGGCGGACATGAGCGAGGCCGAGATCGAGGCCGGGCACCGCGAGCGCACCGCCCGGATGATCCGGCTGGCCGAGTTCCTGGCCGCCGGCACGCCCGCCGGCGCCGGGCCCGTGCAGGCCGAGATCGACGCCCAGTACCGGACCCTGGCCCGCATGCGGCCGGCCTCCGCCGAGGAGTACCGCGCGATCGGCCGCTCCTGCGTGGAGAACGACCACTGGCGCGCGGCCTACGAGTCGATCGCCCCGGGCCTGGCCGCGTACCAGCGCGACGCGATCGAGGTGTACGCCTCGACCCGGCTGAGCTGAACCGCCCGGTCCCCGCCGCCGCGGCCCTGCCCCCGCGGCGGCGGTCACGCCCGGCTGCGGCCGGGCCGTGGATTCAGACGGCGAACGGGCCCCCGGCGCCGAACGCCCGCTCGGCGAAGCGCTCGCCGATGCGGCGCAGGCCGGCGGCGTCCGGGTGGATCTCGTCGGGCAGCGGCAGCTCGGCGAAGTCCGCCTCGCCGTAGAGCTCGCGGCCGTCCAGGTAGTGCAGGTTCGCGTCACCGGCAGCCGTGCGCTGCGCGACGATGCGGGCGAGCTCCTCGCGGATGATGCGAAGCGTCAGCCGCGAGGGGTCCGACGGGTCGCCGAGCGCCCGGAACCGGAGCTTCCCGTCGTCGAAGACCGGTGCGCCGGGGCCCGGGGTGTCCTCCTGCAGGGGACACAGCACGGACGAGACGACCAGCAGCGGCGTGGTGGGGTGCCCCTCGCGGATGGTGTCGAGGAAGCCGTGCACGGCGGGCGCGAAGGCCCGCACGCGCATCAGGTCGTGGTTGACGAGGTTGATGCCGAGCTTGACGCTGATGAGGTCCGCGGGGACGTCCCGCATGGTGCGCGCGGTGAACGGGTCGAGCAGCGCGTTGCCGCCGAAGCCCAGGTTGACCAGGTCCACGCCGCCCAGCGCGGCGGCCAGCGCCGGCCAGGTCTCGGTCGGGCCCGGCGCGTTGGTGCCGTGGCTGATCGAACTGCCGTGGTGCAGCCATACCCTGCGGCCGCTGTCCGGCGCGGCCTCGACGGGGGCGTCGGTGCGCAGCGCGATCAGCTCGGTGCTCTCCTTCTGCGGCAGCCAGATCTCGACGTCCTTCTCGCCGGCGGGCAGCCGCTCGAACCGCACGGTGCCGGGCGGGCCCGGCCGGTGCTCCACGGCCTGCGTGGCCAGGTCCACGGTGGTGACGCTGCCGCCGCTCGCCTCGGCCCGCCCGGCCCTCCTGCCGTCGACGACCAGATCGTACGCGCCGCCCGGCATCGGCGGTATGCCCTTGTAGACCGTCTTCGTGTGCAGCACGTCCAGCTCGACGGCGGTGGCCCGGGTGCGGAAGACGAGCCGCACGCCGGAGGGCTGGGCCTCCATCGACGCCAGGGTCGGGTCGGGGAACTGCCGGCGGACCCAGGCGGGCAGCCGGTGCGGCTTCACGCCCGTGGCGGTGCGCTCCGCTTCGATCGCGCCGCGCAGGAAGCGCTCCTCGACGGGGGTGGTGATCCAGCCGGTCGGAGGTGCCTCCTCGCGCGCGTCGGAGCCGGGGGTGTCGTTGAGCGGGGAATTCATGGTCACAGCCTGTCAACCTAGTAGATGATCCGCACACGAATTTCGCGCGGGGACCGCCGGGCGCGAGCGCTGTGACGGCGTGTAGCCGTCCGTGCTCATTACCGCGGTCCGGCCTCATCACGGCCTGCGCGGGTCCGCGTCGGCGGAACTCCGTAGGATGGGAAACGGCAAAGATCTCCTTTCCGGAGGAAGTGATGGGAAGCGGACCGTTCCGGCCGCCCCGCCGTCCCGGCCCCGGCGGCCCGTGGCCCGCATGTGAGGCACCCGCCGCACGGAACCGGCAGATCCCGCGCTGAGGCGCCTGCGCAGGCGGCGCCGGATCCGGCCGGCCTCGTCCACCGCAGTGCACCGCACGCCGCCCCCGATGCTTCCCGCCCGGCGGCACACCGTGGAGGCACCATGACACCGTCCCCGCAGCCCGGCACCCCGAGGGCGCCGTACGTCCGCGGTGACCTGCCCGGCCCCCGCTCGGCCGAACTCCTCGCACGCCAGGAGCAGCGGGAATCGGCGGCCCGCACCTACCCCCGCCACCTGCCGATCGCGCTGGCGGACGGCGAAGGCAGCTTCGTCCGGGACGTCGACGGGAACGTCTTCATCGACTTCCTCGCCGGTGCCGGCGTGCTCTCGCTGGGCCACGGCCACCCCGAGCTCGTCCGCGCCGTGGCCCGCCAGCTGGACGTCCTCGCCCACGGCCTGGACTTCCCCACACCCGCCAAGGACGAGTTCACCGAAGCCCAGCTGTCCATGCTGCCGCCGGAGCTGCGGGACCGGATGAAGGTGCACTTCTGCGGGCCGACCGGCGCCAACGCCGTCGAAGCCGCCGTCAAGCTCTGCAAGACCGCGACGGGCCGCGGCGACATCGTCTCCTTCCGGGGCGCCTTCCACGGCAGCACGCACGCCGCGATGGCCCTCAGCGGCCTCGTGTCCCCCAAGGAACCCGTACGCAACGGAATGCCGGGCGTCCACTTCTTCCCGTACTCCTACTGCAGCCGGTGCCCCCTCGGCCTCGAACCCGACAGCTGCGCCACGAACTGCGCCGCCCAGCTGGAAGACGCGCTCCACGACAGCAACGGAGGCATCCCCCTGCCCGCCGCGGTGATCATCGAGCTGGTGCAGGGCGAGGGCGGCACCATCCCCGCCCGCCCCGAGTTCGTGCGGCGCGTCCGTGCACTCACGCGGGAACTCGGCATCCCCCTCATCGCCGACGAGGTGCAGACGGGCTGCGGCCGCACCGGAACGTGGTTCGCCTTCGAGCAGTACGGCATCGAGCCGGACGTCATCGTGGCGTCCAAGGCGCTGAGCGGCATCGGCATGCCGGTCGCCCTCATCCTCTACGACGCGGCCCTCGACGTCTGGTCGCCCGGCGCGCACATCGGGACCTTCCGCGGCAACCAGCTGGCCTTCGCCGCCGGAGTCGAGGCGATCCGCATCATGCGGCGCGACGACGTCCTCGGCAACGTCCGGGAGCGCGGCGAGCAGCTCGCGGACCGGCTCGCCGAGCTGACCGCCGACCCGTGGGTCCGCGACGTGCGCGGCCGCGGCCTGATGTGGGGCATCGAACTGGCCGACCCCGGCGGCGGCCGCCCCGCGACCGGCGTCGCCTCCGCCGTCCAGGCCCACGCGCTGCGCCACGGCCTCATCGTCGAACGCGGCGGGCGCGACGACGCCGTCGTCCGGCTCCTCCCGCCCCTGAACGTCGCCCCCGACGTCGTGGACACCGCCTGCTCGATCCTCGTGGACGCCGTCTCCGCATGCACCCCCCGCACCACCGCCCGGCCCGCCCGGCCCGGCGCCGGGCACCCCGCCCCGGCGGCCGGGCGGCCGGGGCAGAGAGGAGCCACCCGATGAACCTCATCGTCCAGAAGTACGGCGGCTCCTCGGTGCGGAGCACCGAACGGATCAAGCACGTGGCCGAGCGCATCGTGGCGACGCACGACGAGGGCCACGACGTCGTCGTCGTGGTCTCCGCCATGGGCGACACCACCGACGAGCTGCTCCGCCTCGCACGGGAGGTGACCTCCACCCCCTCGCCGCGCGAACTGGACATGCTGCTGGCGGCCGGCGAGCAGGTCTCCAACGCACTGACCGCAATGGCGATCCAGGACCTCGGCGGCCGCGCGTGCTCCTTCTCCGGCCCGCAGGCCGGCGTGATCACCACGGCGACCCACGGCCGGGCCCAGGTCATCGCCGTCGAGCCGCAGCGCGTCCGGGCGGCCCTCGACCGCGGGGAGATCGTGCTGGTCGCCGGATTCCAGGGGCTCAGCCGGGAGACCGGGGAGGTCACCACCCTGGGGCGCGGCGGCTCTGACACCACGGCGATCGCCCTGGCGGCCGCGCTCGGAGCCGAAGTGTGCGAGATCTGCACGGACGTGGACGGCGTCTACACCGCCGACCCCAAGGTCTTCCCCGGCGCCCGGCTGCTGCGCCACGTGACGTACGAGGCCATGCTGGAGATGGCCCTCCAGGGCGCCGAGGTGCTGGCGCTGCGCAGCGTGGAGTACGCCCGCCGGCACGGGGTGACCGTGCACGTGCGGTCCTCCTACCACGGCCTCCCAGGCACGGTGGTGTCGGACGCGGCGGCCGCGGCCGAGGCCCTCGTGCCACGGGCGGAACCGGCCGTGCCGCCCGCGGCCGCCATGCCTCCCGTGCCCTCCGTTCCCCCCGTCCCGAGGGGACTGGGGAACCGGGACGGCCCCGGCTCCACGGAGAAGATCTTCCGGGCCTTCGCCGGAACCGGCCCGGCGGCCGCCGGAGCCGCCGGACAGGCCGGGCAGGCCGGACAGGCCGCGGCGCCGGAGCCCGCACCGCAGGCCTGCTCCGCGAGCTCGTCCGGCGAGCAGGCGGGCATGACCGGCTGCGCAGCGGCCGCCGCGCGCATCGCCGCGCCGCGCAAGGCGGCGGGGTGACGCCCGCGGGGAGCCGGCCTGCATGCAGTCAGCGCGTGATCGTCCCGCAGTGCCGCGCCGCCGCTTCGATCCTCTTCCAGGACTTGGGCTCCGGGACCCCGGCCTGCGAGCCGGCTTCGTCCTGACCCCGGGCCCGGGACGGCTTCGCGAGTGAGGGCGCGCCGCCGCTGCCGCCCGCCCGCGGCATCGGCGCCGGCTTCGACGGCGTGAACAGCCAGGCGTCGAAGAGCGCCCGCAGCGGCTTGCCGGAGACCCGCTCCGCGAGGCGCACGAAGTCCTGCACCGAGGCGTTCCCGTGCCGCCGCTCCTGCTGCCACTGCTTGAGGACGGCGAAGAAGTCCTCGTCGCCGACCTGGTTGCGCATGGCCTGCAAGGCCATGGCCCCGCGCTGGTACACGGCGCCGTGCAACACATGGTCCGCGCCCGGGTCGGCGGGCTTCACCTGCCAGAACGGGTCGTCGGCCGGAATGGAGGCGTAGGCGTAGTCGGCGATTTCCTGGGCGGTGCCCTCGCCTTCCTTCTCCGACCACAGCCACTCCGCGTACGTCGCGAAGCCCTCGCTCAGCCAGATGTCGCTCCAGTTGCGTACGGAGACGCTGTTGCCGAACCACTGGTGCGCGATCTCGTGCACGACCACTTCCCTCAACGCGCCGTTCTCGAACAACCGGGGCGCGTAGAACGGTCTCGTCTGCGTCTCGATCGCGCCGCGGCCCGGCACGTTCGGCACGAAGCCGCCTGCCACGGCGAAGGGGTACGGCCCGAAGAGGGAGCTCTCCCAGTCGATGACCTCGCCGGTGCGCTCCAAGCTGGCCTTCGCCGGGGCGAGGTTGTCCCCGAGGTCCTTGCTGTAGGCGTTGACGACCGGGATGCCGCTCGCGGTCGTGCCCTCCGTGATGTCGAACTTGCCGATGGCGAGCGTGCTCAGGTAGGAGGCCTGCGGCTGGGTGGAGCGCCAGTTGTAGCGCGTCCAGCCCAGCTTCGAGGTCTTCGAGGCGAGGACGCCGTTGCTGATCGCCTGCAGCCCGTCCGGTACGGCGACGGAGATGTCGTAGGTGGCCTTGTCGGCCGGGTGGTCGTTGCCGGGGTACCACCAGGGCGCCGACGTCGGTTCGCCCGCGACCAGCGCACCGTCCGGGGTGCGGAGCCAGGCCCCGTAGCGGCCCGACTTCTTCTCCGAGGGCGTGCCGCTGTAGCGGACGACGACCGTGAGCGAGCCGCCCCGCTCCACGGCCCTGGCGGGCGTGACCTCCAGCTCGTACCCGCCGGGCCGGGCGAAGGTTGCTTTCTGCCCGTTGACCAGGACCTCGTCGACGTCGAGGAGGAAGTCGAGGTTGAAGCGGCTCAGGTCCTGGGTGGCGGTGGCGAGGAGGGTCGCCGTCCCTTCCAGGCGGTCCGTCCGCGGCTGGTACTTCAGCCGGAGGTCGTAGTGCGAGACGTCGTAGCCGCCGTTGCCGGCGTCTGCGTAGTAGGGGTCCCCGATACCGGACGCACCCGGCGACGGAACGGCGGCCGAGGCCGGTACGGCGAGCAGCAGGCAGGCGGCGGCAGCGCTGGCGAGGCTCGTTAATCCGCGACGCATGTGATCGTTCCCCACTCGTAGGCAAGATCGGTTCAGCGCAGCCTACGAAGGGAACGGGTGTGCGGGAAGGGTGAATGCGGGGAGTTCCGCACCGCTTCGGTGGGTGATGAAGCCGGGCCTGTGGTGTGAGGCGGCCCATGAGGCCTGGATCACTTACGAATTGCTTTAGTGCTGACGGGGGCGGAATCCGGGGGATGGGGGCGCGAATTTCGTGCGGCTATGAAAGTCGGTCGTAGGTCACAGTGCTTGTCAGGGGTTTTCGCCGCCGCTAACAATTGCGGGGTCGCTGGGCGCCGTCGACCGAGAAACGGCGCTTCGTTTTTGCGCCGC
>NZ_JBPQTW010000272.1:0-7769 GCF_051386535.1 Streptomyces sp. URMC 127 | reverse complement strand
GCCTCATGCCCGCCTCCGCCCCGTCCGCCGCCGATCCGTAACCACCCGCCGGGAGCGCCGCCTTGAACGTTCTGTCGGACCACTTCGCGGAGTTCCGCGAAGGTTTCCTCGGCACCGTCGAGCTCACCGGGCTCAGCGGTCTGCTCGCCCTGGTGCTGGGCATCCTGATGGCGGCGTTCCGGGTCTCCCCGGTGCCCGCCCTGCGCATATTCGGCACCGCCTGGGTGACCCTGCTGCGCAACACCCCGCTCGTGCTGCTGTTCCTCGCCGTCACCCTGGGGCTGCCCGCCCTGGGCCTCAAGGGCTGGGACTCCTTCTGGCTCGCCGTGCTGACGCTCGGGTGCTACACCTCGGCGTTCGTCTGCGAGGCCGTCCGGTCCGGCATCAACTCCGTGCCGGTGGGCCAGGCGGAGGCCGCCCGTTCCATCGGGATGACCTTCCGCCAGACCCTGGGGCAGGTCGTCCTGCCCCAGGCCACCCGCATCGCCGTGCCGCCGATCGGCAGCCTGATGATCGCCCTCACCAAGAACACGGCGATCGCCTCGGGCTTCAACGTGACCCAGCTCGGCTCGGTGCAGAAGTCCCTCAACGCCGACACCGGCTACAACATCTACGTGATCTTCCTCTGGATCGCGGTCTGCTACATCATCATCACTCTCGCGATCAGCGGCCTCTTCCGGCTGCTGGAGAACCGGCTGGCGGTGGCCCGATGAGCGCGAACGTCCTCTACGACGCCCCCGGCCCCCGGGCGCGCGCCCGCAACCGCCTCTACGGGGCGCTCTCCACCGTTGCGATCGCCGGCCTGGTCGCCTTCGTCGTCTACAAGCTCGACGACACCGGCCAGTTCCAGCCCGGCCTGTGGGACGACTACGAGTACGCCGACACCCACCAGCGGATCGTCGACGGCCTGATCACGACCCTGAAGACGTTCGCGATCGCGGCGGTCCTCTCGGTCGCGCTCGGCGCGGTGCTCGCGGCCGCCCGGCTCTCCGACCACCGCCCCGTGCGCTGGACGGCCACGGTGGTGGTCGAGTTCTTCCGCGCCATGCCGCTGGTCATCATGATCTTCCTGCTGTTCGCGGGGGTGTTCACCTCCGACCCGATGTGGGCGCTGGTCCTGGGCCTCACGCTCTACAACGGCTCCGTGCAGGCGGAGATCTTCCGCTCCGGGATCAACGCCGTGCCCCGCGGGCAGAGCGAGGCGGCCTACGCCCTCGGACTGCGCAAGACGCAGGTGATGACGAGCGTCCTGATCCCCCAGGCCGTACGGACGATGCTGCCGTCGATCATCAGCCAGCTCGTGGTGACCCTCAAGGACACCTCGCTCGGATTCATCATCCTCTACGAGGAACTGCTCTTCGTCGGCAAGGCCTTCGCCGAGCAGACCCGCCCCGTGAACGGCGTCTACGCCTTCATCCCGATGGTGATCGTCTTCGGCTCGATCTACATCCTGCTCTGCCTCGCGCTGTCCTCGGTGGCCACCTGGGTCGAACGGCGCACGCAGCGCTCGCGCAAGGGCGCCCCGCCCCCGATGGCGACGGCCGGCGCCGCGGTCACGGCCGACTCCACGACCGGCGCGGACGGCGCCTCCGGCGCAGACGGCTCCCGCACCGGCTGAGCAACCCCGCAGGTGACGCCCCGTGCGGCGCGCCGTGGCGAGCGCCCTGATCACTTGACGCACGCACCCGCAGTGGGTTGCATACGTTCTGTGATCGAGCACCGCGTTCCCCCCGTCGGACCCCATACATCCCGTACGCCCCGTACGTACCGTGGAGCCCCGGGCAGGGATCTCGGTCGCAGCGGATGCCCGGGAGCCGTGCCGTGGACCCGGTGATCGTCGTCGGGGCCGGACCGGTCGGCCTCGTGCTCGCCCTCTGCCTCGCCCGCCACGAGGTGCGCGTCGTCCTCCTCGACGAGGCGCCGGACGCCGGCACCGCAGCCGGCGAGGAGCGGCTGGCCCGGACGGCCGTGCTCGCTCCGGACACCGCCGCCCTGGTGGAGCGGCTGGGGTGCGCGACGAAGGAGGGCGCCCGGTGGACGGGCTGGCGCACCATGCGGCGCCGCGCCGTGGCCGGCCGGCTGTCGTTCACGGCCCCCGGGGAGGCCCCCGCGAGCGGCGGGGGCGAGAGCGCGGAGGAGGCCGGACCGTCGCCCCTGCACCTCCCCCAGCACGTCCTGACGCGGGAGTTGCGGGCCGCGCTCGCCGCCGAGGACAAGGTGCGCGTCGTCCCCGCAGGCCGCCTGGAGACGATCCGGCAGGACGCCTACGGCGTCACCGCGCTCCTGCGGGGCGAGAACGGCCCGGCGTGGCGGGGCAGTTACCTCGTCGGCTGCGACGGCGCCCGCTCGACCGTGCGCAAGCTCCTAGGCGCGCGCTTCCCCGGGCGCACGGCCGTCGAGCGGTACGCGGTCGCCGCGCTCCGGGCCGAACTGCCGTGGCCCGGCGAGGCCGTCCTGCACCGGTCGCCCGCACGGGGCGGCGAGGTGACGGCCCGTCCCCTGCCGGACGGCGTCTGGCGCCTCGACTGGCCCCTGCCGCCCGGAGGCGAGCTCGTCACCCCCGACGCCCTCCTCGCCCGCGTGCGCGACTCCCTGGCCGCCTGGTGCGGCGAGGTGCCGCCGTACGAGCTCCTGGACACCGGCGTGCACACCGTCCACCACCGCCTCACGCGCCGGATGCGCACCGGCCGTGCCTTCCTCGCCGGGGACGCCGCCCACCTGCTGGGCGCCCTCGGCACCCAGGGCCTCGACGAGGGGCTGCGCGACGCGGCGAACCTGTCCTGGAAACTGGCCCTCGCCTGGCACCACGGCGCCTCCGAGACCCTGCTGGACAGCTACCAGACCGAGCGCCGCGCGGCCGTCGGAGCGCGCCTGCGCGCCGCCGACCGGGCGCTGCCGGCGGTACGGGGCGCGGGCGGGTGGAACAACGTGCGGCGCGCGCTGCTGCCGGGCGCCCTGCGCGGGCACGACGAGCTGCTCACCGACGGCCACACCGGGCGCGGACAGCTGGGCGCGCCGCCCGCGTACCCCGGTACGCCCCTGTCGCCCGCGGCACCTCCGGCCGGGTCCGTCGCCGTGGCCACGCCCGTGGGGGCCCTGGCCGAGGACGTGCGGGTGACCGCTCCCGACGGCTCGCTCGTACCCCTGCGGGAGCGGCTGGGCGGCGACCTCCTGGTGATCCTGACCGCGCCCGGCAGCGGCGTGTGGGAGCGGCGGCACTGGGCGGACGCGGGCCTCATGCCGCAGCTGGCGGCCGCCGTCAGCGCCCTGCCCGTGCGCGCCGAACTGCTGGTCACCGACGAGTACCCGGGCGCTCCCGCCCACACGGTGCTCGTGGTGCGCCCGGACGGGCATCTGGTGGCCGCGCTGGCCGGGGTGCGGCCCGCGGAGCTGTACGCGTGCGCGGAGGCCGTACGGGGCGGCAGCAAGGACGCGAGGGGCGCGCAGGCGGCGGAGGAAGCCCCCAGCGAAGCCACGGCCAACCGTTGACCCGCACCGACCGCCATGGTTGACTACGGAACGTGACTAACAGCGGCGCGCTCTTCTGGCGGAGGGTCCATCTGGACCTCGTCCGCTACGCGGGCTGCGTCTGTCGTCCGTCCTGCTGATCCGCATTCCCCTCGCGCGGCCTGCGTGGCGCCTCTGTGCGCCGGCCGCCGCGCGCTCCTTCGCGATCACTCAGGACGGTTCCCGTGTTCCTTCCCCTGCCCACGCCCGTGCCCGGCTCCTCCCTCGTCTCCCCCGGCGCCCCGGGCGCGCCCTCAGAGGCGGACCTCCTCGCCTTCGCCCGGCGCGCGGCCGCCGACGCGCACCTGGTCTCCTCCCTCCCGCTGGATCCGCAGGGCCGCACCTGGATGCGGCTCAACGGGCCGGGCGACAGCGAGGCCTGGCTGATCGGCTGGCCGCCGGGCAGCGGCACCGGCTGGCACGACCACGGCGGTTCGCACGGCGCGCTGGCCGTCGCGAGCGGCGTGCTGACGGAGCACTCGCTGGCTGCCCGGTTGCCCACGGACGGATGGAAGACCCTGGAGCTGGCCGACGGCATCGACCGCGAGCGGCAGTTCCCGGAAGGGCAGGGGCGGGCCTTCGGCTCCCACCACGTGCACCAGGTGCTCAACGCCTCGGCGGAGCGGCATGCGGTGTCCGTGCACGCCTACTATCCGCCGCTGCCCCTGATGCGGCGGTACGGCCGCAGCGGGCAGGTGCTGCGGCTGGAGCAGGTCGAGCGGCCGGAGGAGTGGGCGTGAGGGTCGAGGAGCTGCTGGCGGCCGCCCGCGAGGGCCTGGACCGGCTCGGCCCGGCCGAGGCCGCGGCCGCCCAGGCCGGGGGCGGGCTGCTGGTCGACATCCGCTACGCGGCGCTGCGGGAGCGCGACGGGACCATCCCGGGGGCGCTCGTGGTGGAGCGCAACGAGCTGGAGTGGCGGCTCGACCCGCTGTGCGAGCACCGCGCCGCCGAGGCGACCGGGCACGACCTGCGGGTGATCGTGGTCTGCAACGAGGGCTACGCGTCGAGCCTGGCAGCGGCCTCCCTGCGCCTGCTGGGGCTGCACCGCGCCACGGACCTGGCGGGCGGCTTTCAAGCGTGGCGCGCAGCGGGGCTGCCGGTGAGCCGCTGACGCGGCTGCACCGCACGGACACCGGCACGTCCGGGCCCTCCTCCGCAGTCCGGCCCCGGCTCCTGCCCGGGCACTCCGGGGCGCTGTGACGTCCGCAGGCCGGGCCTACACGTCCGTCAGGTGATCCAGCAGCTCCGGGTCCTCGCCCTCCTCCTCCAGCGCGCGGCGCACCACGCGCAGGGCGAGGCCCTCGGAATAGCCCTTGCGGGCCAGCATCCCGGCGAGGCGGCGCAGCCGCTTCTCGCGGTCCAGCCCGCGGGTGGAGCGGAGCTTGCGCTCGACCAGCTCGCGGGCGGTGCGCTCCTCCTGCTCGGCGTCGAGCTGCCCCACGGCCTCGTCGATCACCGCGGAGTCCACGCCCTTGGTGCGCAGCTCGCGCGCGAGGGCCCGGCGGGCCAGCCCCCGGCCGTGGTGCCGGGACTCGACCCAGGCCCCGGCGAACGCCGAGTCGTCGATCAGGCCCACGTCCTCGAAGCGGGAGAGGACCTCCTCGGCGACCTCGCCGGGGATGCCCCGCTTGGCCAGGGCGTCGGCGAGCTGCTTACGGGTGCGCGGGCTCCCGGTGAGCAGGCGCAGGCAGATCGCCCGCGCCTGCTCCTCGGGCCGCGGCGGCGCCCCGGTGTCCCCGGCCCTCGACGAGGAGGGGGCGCCACCGCCGGTACGGTCGTCCGGGCCCGGGCCCGGCAGGTCTTCCCCGGGGCCCGGCCGGGGGTGATCCCATCGCCGTGTCATGGATCAGCTCTTGGCCGCCGTGGCCTTGGCCGCCTTCGCCGTGGACTTCGCCGCCGGAGCGGGCACGGACTTGGCAGGCGCGTCCGCGCCGTCACCGGCCGCGGCGGGCTCGCCCTCCGCGTCCTCGGGCTTGCTGCCGCCCACGCCCAGCTTCGCCTTGATCTTCTTCTCGATCTCGTCGGCGAGGGCGGGGTTGTCCTTGAGGAAGTTGCGGGCGTTCTCCTTGCCCTGGCCGAGCTGGTCGCCCTCGTAGGTGTACCAGGCGCCGGCCTTGCGGATGAAGCCGTGCTCCACGCCCATGTCGATCAGGCCGCCCTCGCGGCTGATGCCCTGGCCGTAGAGGATGTCGAACTCGGCCTGCTTGAAGGGCGGCGCGACCTTGTTCTTGACGACCTTGCAGCGGGTGCGGTTGCCGACGGCTTCGGTGCCGTCCTTCAGGGTCTCGATGCGGCGGATGTCGATGCGCACCGAGGCGTAGAACTTCAGCGCCCGGCCACCGGTCGTGGTCTCCGGGGAGCCGAACATGACGCCGATCTTCTCGCGGAGCTGGTTGATGAAGATCGCGGTGGTCTTGGACTGGTTGAGCGCGCTGGTGATCTTCCGGAGCGCCTGGCTCATCAGGCGGGCCTGGAGGCCCACGTGCGAGTCGCCCATCTCGCCCTCGATCTCCGCGCGCGGCACCAGGGCCGCCACGGAGTCGATGACGATCAGGTCGAGCGCGCCGGAGCGCACCAGCATGTCGACGATCTCCAGGGCCTGCTCGCCGTTGTCCGGCTGGGACAGGATGAGGTTGTCGATGTCGACGCCGAGCTTCCTGGCGTACTCGGGGTCGAGGGCGTGCTCGGCGTCCACGAAGGCCACCGTGCCACCGGCGCGCTGGGCGTTGGCCACGGCGTGCAGGGTCAGGGTCGTCTTACCGGAGGACTCCGGGCCGTAGATCTCCACCACGCGGCCGCGCGGGAGCCCGCCGACGCCGAGGGCGACGTCGAGAGCGGTCGACCCGGTGGAGATGACCTCGATCGGCTCGTTCGGCCGCTCTCCGAGGCGCATCACGGCGCCCTTGCCGAATTGCCGTTCAATCTGTGCGAGCGCGGCGTCCAGCGCCTTCTCGCGGTCGGTACCTGCCATGGGTTCCACCCGGTTTGCTTGAGTCGATCGCTTCACGTCCACGACGCTAACGCCTGCCACTGACAATGCGCCCGGGCGTCGCTCCGGCCTGTGGATAACCCGGCCCGCGAGGGGCCCGGAGGCGGCTGCGCACACGGGCTCCTCAGCACCGGGGAACCCATAAGAATGGATGTTCGATTTTGCTGTCAAGCGCGCCACTCCGGGCCCGCCGCGCCCCTCGCACCTCCCGTCACCTCGTACCTCCTCACGTAGGCACCGAGGAACGCCTGCAGGGTCGCCGTCGCCGGAATGGCCACCAGCGCCCCCACGGCCCCGAGCAGGGCGGCGCCCGCAACCACCGAGCCGAAGGCGACGGCGGGGTGGATGTCGACGGTCCGGGCGGTGATGCGCGGCTGCAGCACGTAGTTCTCGAACTGCTGGTAGACCACGACGAAGCCGAGCACCCAGACCGCGTACCAGGGGTCGACGGTGAAGGCGAGCAGCACGGGCAGGGCGCCCGCGAGGTAGGTGCCGATCGTCGGGATGAACTGCGAGACGAAGCCCACCCAGATCGCGAGGGCCGGCGCGTAGGGCACGCCCAGGATCACGAGCAGCACGTAGTGGGCGACGCCGGAGATCAGCGCCATGAGGGCGCGCGAGTAGATGTAGCCGCCGGTCTTGGCCACGGCGAGCTCCCAGGCGCGCAGCACCTCGGCCTGCCGGCGGGGCGGCAGCACGGAGCACAGGGCCCGGCGCAGCCGGGGCCCGTCCGCCGCGAAGTAGAACGAGAACAGCAACACGGTCAGCAGCTGGAACAGGCCGCTCAGGACGGTGGCGGAGACGTCCAGGACGCCGCTGGCGCTGCTCTTCACGTAGCGCTGCAGCCAGTCCGAGTGCAGCAGGCTCTCCTGCACCTGCACACGGGAGAGGTGCGTGCGGAACACCCGGTTGACCCACTTGATGACCGAGTCCAGGTACGAGGGGAAGTTCTCGACCATGGTCGCGATCTGGCCGGCAAGCATCGAGCCGAGCAGCGCGAAGAAGCCGGCGACGACGACGGTGACGCCGAGGAAGACCACGCCCGTCGCCAGGCCGCGCCGCATGCCCCGGGCGGACAGCCGGCCCACGGCCGGCTCGACGGCCAGGGCGAGGAAGAAGGCGATCAGGACGTTCAGCAGCAGCCCGAGGAGCTGCTGGAAGGCCCAGACCGCCAGCATGAAGCAGGCGAGCAGGGCGAGCGCCGACACCATGGCGCGGGGCAGCCAGGGCGGCATGCCGGCGGGGCGGCAGCACGGAGCACAGGGCCCGGCGC
>NZ_JBPQTW010000271.1:0-7859 GCF_051386535.1 Streptomyces sp. URMC 127 | reverse complement strand
GTGACGGGGCGGCCGGGGGCGGGGGCCGGTCGCAGCCGATGACGAGCGTCGCGGTGGCCGCCCCGTCACCGGCCCCGAGGACCAGGCAGCCGGGCCTGCTCACGATCACCGCGGCGGCAGCGTCCTCCCCGGGGCCCTCAGGGCCACCGGCCACCACGCGGAGCCGGCCGGGGCCGTACTCGACGAAGGCGGAACCCTCACGGGGCCCGCCGCCCGAGGGCTCGCGATCGGCGGGATGCCGCTGCCTGCCGACCTGGTGCGCCTGCCCGCCGTCTTCGTACGGCCTGCCGGTCCCGTGAGGCCTGTCGTGCCCGTACGGTCCGCCGTTCCCGTGCGGCCTGTCGCTCCTGTACCGTCCGCCGGCCCTGTACTGCTCGTCGTGCCCGTACGGCCAGTTGTTCCCGTACGGTCCGCCGCTGCCGTGCTGTCCACCGACGTGGTGCCGTCCCTCGGCCCCGTGCCGTCCGTCGGCGTGGCGCTCTCCGCCCTGCCCGTGCTGCCCCTCCGCCTGAAGCCGTCCCCCGGGCGCGTGCTGTCCGCCGGACAGGTGCCCGTCGGCGCGGACGGCGCGGGCCGGGCCCCGGCCGGCACCCGGACCGTCGCCTTGGGCGGGCCCCGCGCCCGCCGTCGCCACTACGGCCGCGAAGGCCACGATCCCCGCACGCCCCGCGCGCACCCATCCGCTCACGGGGAGAGATCCTGCCGGTCGTTCGGCCCTCAACTGCCCCGCAGCAAGGGCAATCCCACCGAAGGGATGAAGAACTGTGCGGTTTATGTGCGCGATTCACCCGGCGAGCCGGACGAAGGGGGCGCGCCGATGACGTCCCCGTGCCGGCCCGCTCCCGCCGCGAACCGTGCCGCTCCCTCGGCGGCACCCGCCAACGAGGGAGTCCCGTAGCCGAATTCGGCGGCCATCGCCTCCTCCTCGGTGAGGCCCTCCTGGGCGAGGACGGAGGCCCGGTCGCCGCGCAGGCAGTCCTGCGGGAAGCGGGCGATGTCCGCCGCCAGCCGCTCCGCGGCGGCGCGGGCCGTGCCCGTGGGGACGACGCGGTCGCAGAGCCCCATCGCGTGGGCCTCGGGCGCCGGGACCGGGCGGCCCGTCAGCACCATGTCCAGGGCGCGGCCCGTCCCGATGAGCCGGGGCAGGCGGACCGTGCCGCCGTCGATCAGCGGCACGCCCCAGCGGCGGCAGAAGACCCCGAAGACGGCGTCCTCCTCGGCCACCCGCAGGTCGCACCAGAGCGCGAGCTCCAGGCCGCCCGCGACGGCGTAGCCGCTGACCGCCGCGACGACGGGCTTCGACAGCCGCATCCGCGTGGGCCCCATCGGGCCGTCGCCGCCGGGCTCCACGCGGTTGCGGCGCTCGCCGCCGAACGCCTTCAGGTCCCCCCCGGAGCAGAACGTTCCGCCCTCGCCCCACAGCACCGCGACGAGCGCGCCGTCGTCGGCCTCGAAGGCGCGGAAGGCGTCGGCGAGCAGGCGCGCGGCCGGCCCGTCGACGGCGTTGCGGGCGTGCGGCCGGGACAGGACGACGGTGGTGACGGGGCCGCGGCGCTCGCTGCGGACGGCGGGCCGGCCGCCGCCCCGTCCCGCGGCCCCGCCCGTCGTCACCGCACGTCCTTCGGCGCGGCGCGGTCGAGGATCTGCCCCAGGTCCGCCCCGGGCGGCAGCGTGCCGAAGGCGTTGCCCCACTCGCCGCCCAGGCGGGAGGCGCAGAAGGCGTCGGCGACGGCCGGGGTGCTGTGCCGGACCAGCAGGCTGCCCTGGAGGACGAGGGTGAGCTGTTCGGCGAGGCGCCGGGCCAGGAGCTGGGCGCGGCCGGGGTCGCCGAGCGAGCCGAGCAGGTCCCGTACGCGCGCGGCGGCGGCGTCGAGCCGGGCGTCCGCGCCCGCGGCCGCCCCGACCTCGGCGAAGTAGGCGTCCAGGGCGGCCGGTTCCCTGGTGAGCGCGCGCAGCACGTCCAGGGCGGCCACGTTGCCCGAGCCCTCCCAGATGGACAGCAGCGGGGCCTCGCGGTAGAGCCGCGGCATGCCGGACTCCTCGACGTAGCCGTTGCCGCCCAGGCACTCCAGCGCCTCGGCCGCGTGCGTGCTGCCGCGCTTGCAGACCCAGTACTTGCCCGCGGCGAGCGCGAGCCGGCGCAGCGCGGCCTCGGCCGCGTCGCCCGCCGCCGAGCGGTCGACCGCGGCCGCGAGCCGCATCGCGAGGACGGTCGCGGCCTCCGACTCCACGGCGAGGTCGGCCAGGACGTTGCGCATCAGCGGCTGGTCGATCAGCTCCGCCCCGAACGCCTTGCGGTGCGCCGCGTGGTGCAGGGCCTGCCGCAGGCCCGCGCGCATGCCGGCCGCGGAGCCGATGACGCAGTCGAGCCGGGTCATGTTCACCATCTCGACGATGGTGCGCACCCCGCGCCCCGGCTCGCCGACCGGCCAGGCCACGGCCTGCTCGTACTCGATCTCGGCGGAGGCGTTGGAGCGGTTGCCGAGCTTGTCCTTGAGCCGCTGCAGGCGCATGGCGTTGCGGGTGCCGTCGGGCAGGACGCGCGGCATGAGGAAGCAGGTCAGCCCCTCCTCGGCCTGCGCGAGGACGAGGAAGACGTCGCTCATGGGCGCGGAGGTGAACCACTTGTGGCCGGTGATGACGTACGAGCCGTCGCCCGCGGGCACGGCTGAGGTGGTGTTGGCGCGGACGTCCGAGCCGCCCTGCTTCTCCGTCATCGACATGCCCGCGATCAGGCCCCGCTTGCCGAGCGGCGGGCGCAGCCCGTAGTCGTACGTGCGGGAGGCCAGCAGCGGCTCGTAGGCGGCGGCGAGCTCCGGCTGCGCGCGGAGCGCGGGCACGGCGGCGTACGTCATCGAGACGGGGCAGCCGTGGCCGGGCTCGGCCTGGGCCCACGCGTAGAACTTCGCCGCGCGCACCAGGTGCGCGCCGGGGCGGGGATCGGCCCACGGGGCGGCGTGCTGGCCGCTCTCCACGGCGGCGGCCATCAGGTGGTGCCACGAGGGGTGGAACTCGGCCTCGTCGATGCGGTGCCCGTAGCGGTCGTGCGTGCGCAGCACCGGCGGGTGGGCCTCGGCCGTGCGCGCCCACTCCTGCACCTCCTCCGACCCGGCCCGCGCGCCCAGCTCGCGGACCTCCGCCTCGCCCCACGCGCCGCCGTCGCGGCGCAGCGCCTCCAGCAGGGCGGGCTCGTCGGCGGTGGTGAAGCCGGTCAGGGGCGGGGCCTGGTTGAACACTTCGTGCGTGGCGCTCACGGCGACCTCCTGCGGTGGCGGCATTACACTTTCATGATGCGTGATGCGAGACCGTAATGAACAGGGCAGGGACGGATTAAGGTGGGGACGGTCATGGACGACTCCCTTTCGCTGCGCCCCCTGACCGCGCGCTCGGTCGTGCTCTCCACGCTCCTGGGCCACCACCCGCCCGCCCTGCCCGCCCGCGCCCTCGTCCGCGTCGGCGAGCTCTTCGGGACCGCGGAGGGAACGGTGCGCACGGCCCTGACCCGGATGGTCGCGGCGGGCGACCTGGAGCAGCGCGACGGCACCTACCGCCTCACCGGCCGGCTCGCCGCCCGCCAGGCGCGCCAGGACGACAGCCGGGCGCCCCGGACCCGGCGCTGGGACGGCGGCTGGGAGATCGCCGTCGTCACCGCCGAGCGCCGGTCCGCGCCCGACCGCGCCGCCCTCCGCCAGGCCATGGCGGCCCTCCGCCTAGGGGAGCTCCGCGAGGGCTGCTGGATGCGCCCGGCCAACCTGCTGCGGGATCCGGAGCGGGACCGGCCGCGAGTCGTCGCGGAGCAGTGCGCGCTGTTCACAGGCGCTCCCGAGGGCGACCCGGCGGAGCTCGCGGCGGCCCTGTGGGACCTGGACGGCTGGGCGGCCCGCGCCCGCGCCCTGGAGGCCGCCCTCCGCGAGGACCGCACGGCGGACCTGGCCGAGCGCTTCACGGTCTCGGCCGCCGTCCTGCGCCACCTCCTCGCGGACCCCGTCCTGCCGGAGGCGCTGCTGCCGGCGGACTGGCCGGGGGAGGGGCTGCGGCGCCGCTACGAGGCGTTCGACCGGGACTTCCGGGCCCTGCTGCGCCGGCACATCGGCATATGACACACGAAGCGCATACACACGAAGCCCATCGGCATATGACGCATGAATATGAGCAGTCTGTGACAGTTCTGCCGTACAAAGGGCCGTGCGGCGCACGCACGCACTGAGGGGAACGATACTGTCCGCATGTCACGGGTGCTGCTGATCGAGGACGACCGCGCGGTACGGGAAGGCGTCTCCCTGACCCTGCGCCGCCGCGGCCACGAGGTGGAGGGCGCGGCCACCGGCGAGGCCGGGCTCGCCGCCATGGAGACCTTCCGGCCCGACCTCGTCCTGCTCGACCTCATGCTGCCCGACAAGAGCGGCTTCGAGGTGTGCCGCCGCATCCGCGCCACCCAGCAGATCCCGATCATCATGCTCACCGCGCGCGGCGACGACATAGACGTCGTCCTCGGCCTGGAGGCCGGAGCCGACGACTACATCGTCAAGCCCGCCCGCGGCGAGGTCCTGGAGGCCCGCATCCGCGCCGTGCTGCGCCGGGCCGCCCCCGGCGACGGCGGACCGGACCCGGCCGCCTCGCAGCCCGTCGAGATCCACGGCGACCTGACCATCGACCGCAAGGGCCTCCTCGTCGCCAAGCACGGCCAGGACCTGCCGCTCGCCCCCTCCGAGATGAAGCTGCTGCTGTACCTGTCCGCGACCCCGGGCCGCGTCTTCAGCCGCCAGCAGCTCCTGGAGCACGTGTGGGAGCACAGCTACCACGGGGACGCCCGCCTCGTGGACGCCTGCGTGATGCGGCTGCGCACCAAGGTCGAGGACTCGACCCGGTCGCCGAAGTACATCCAGACCGTCCGCGGCTTCGGCTACCGCTTCGGACCCCTGTGAGACGGCCCGCCTTCCTGCGCCGCCCCGCGCTCCGCCGCCCGTCGCTGCGCGGCGTCGCCGCCGGCCTGCGCGCCCGCCTCGTGCTCGCGTTCCTCCTGGTCGCCGCGCTCAGCGCGCTCACCACGGCAGCCCTGACCTTCCGCGAGGCCCGCACGGCCATCCTCAAGCGCACCCAGGACACGGCCATCGTGGCGCTCCGCTCCCAGGTGAACTCACAGATCCCCGACTACACCTTCCCGCTGTCCCCGCAGTCCCTCCAGGACCTCCAGCACCGGCTGAACGCTGCGGGCAGCGCCCAGGGATGGACCGTCCAGCTGCGCTACCAGGGCAGCGAGCTCCTGCCCGGCGGCGCCCCCCGGCGCATCCCGCGGGGCGTCCAGGCGAAGGTCCGCGCGGGCATCCCGGCCTTCCAGCGCCTCGACAGCGGCGGCGGCCCCTGGCTCGCCATCGGCCTGCCCGTCACCTACCGCGGCACCAGCGAGGCGTCCGGCCTGGAGGTGTACGCGCAGATGCCGCTCCGCGAGGACGAGGCGAACGTCCAGGCCCTGGTCAAGGCCGCCCAGAGCGGCGCCGTGCCCGCCGTCGCCCTTGCCGCCGTGCCCGCCCTGATCGCCGCGCGCGGCGTGCTGCGGCCCGTCCGCGAGCTGCGCCGGGCCTCCCGCAAGCTCGCCGCCGGCGAGCTCGACACCCGCCTCAAGGTCACCGGCCGCGACGAGCTCGCCGACCTCTCCCGCACCTTCAACGACATGGCCGAGGCCCTGGAGGAGAACGTCGCCGAACTGCGCCGCATGGAGGCCAACTCGCGGCGCTTCGCCGCCGACGTCTCGCACGAGCTGCGCACCCCGCTGGCCGCCATGACCGCCGTCGTCGACGTCCTCGACGAGGACGCCGCCTCCCTCGACCCCGACACGGCCTACGCCGTCCGCCTCATCAGCGAGGAGACCGGCAAGCTCGCGCGCATGGTCGAGGACCTGATGGAGATCTCCCGCTTCGACGCGGGCGCCGCGGCCCTCCACCTGGACGAGGTCGACGTCTCCGAGACGATCCGCAAGACCGTCCAGGCCCGCGGCTGGCAGGACCAGGTCGCCGCCGACCTGCCCGAGGGCGTGCGCGCCCGGCTGGACCCGCGCCGCATCGACGTCGTCGTCGCCAACCTCGTGGGCAACGCCCTCAAGCACGGCGGCGCACCGGTGGACGTCGCGGTCCGCGTGGCCCACGGGGAGGAGGGCCGGTGCCTGCTGATCGAGATCGCCGACCGCGGCGAGGGCATCGACCCCGACGTGCTCCCGCACGTCTTCGAGCGGTTCTTCAAGGCCGACTCCTCCCGCGCCCGCTCCGAGGGCAGCGGCCTCGGCCTCGCGATCACCCTGGAGAACGTACGCCTGCACGACGGGACCGTGCGGGCCGCCAACCGGCCCGGAGGAGGCGCCGTGTTCACGGTGGAGCTGCCGCTGCGGCGGGGCGGGAGCGAGACGGCATGACGGCACGGCGACTGCGGCGCGCCGCCCTGGCGGCCGCGCTGCTGACGGCCCTCGCGGGCTGCGGCGTGACGACCACCGACGTCATCGACGTCGGCCAGCCCGCGACGGGGGCCAAGCGGCAGGGAGAGGCCGACGCCGCCGAGGCGAAGCTCTACTTCATGTCGCCCACCGGCGTGACACAGGTGACCCGCCAGGCCAAGGCCAAGCTCGGCGCGGAGGACGCCATCGTGCTCCTGCTGGAGGGGCCGGACGAGGACCAGCGGATCCGGGGCCTGTACAGCGACGTGCCCAGGATGAAGGGCGAGGTGCACGTCACCACCGGCACCATGCGGGTGGGCATCCAGATGCCGTACAACGTCACGCGGCTCTCGCCGGTCGCCCGCAGCCAGTTCGTGTGCACCGCGGCCGCCAACGAGGTGCCGCGCGGGCGGCAGATCCACGACGTGAAGGTCGAGCTCAGCGGCGGCGGGCTCGTGATCTCCGACCTCGTCTGCGACAGCAACAACGCCTTCCCCGCGGCCAAGCTGCCGACCCCCGCGCCGTCGCCCTGAGGAGCGCGGGAGGGGCTTACCGCGGTGGTTACTTTCCGGTATATCTGACGGTGGGCTCATCGGTACACCGGCGGGCAGACCCCTCGGCAGGCCTTCAGCACCCTTACGCGCCACCCCCCTCCGAGCTCCGAGGCGATCAGCAATGAGCCATCTCGACCACGCGCGCGCCGCCCGTGCGGCCCGCGCCGAAACCCGGTCCCGCATCGAGACGGCGGCGGCCCGGCTGTTCGGCGAGCGCGGCTACGCGGCGACCACCATCGACGACATCGCGGCCGCGGCCGGGCTCAGCAAACCCATGCTCTACCGCCACTTCGACTCCAAGAAGGAGCTGCACCTGGAGCTGCTGGAGCGGCACCGCGACGGGCTGGCCGCCGCCCCGCCGGGCGAGCCGCCGCGCGGCGGGGACCCCGACGCGCGGCTGCGGGCGGTGCTGGAGGCGTGGTTCGAGCAGGTCGAGTCCAGTCCGTACACCTGGCGGCTGCTGTCCGCCGGCACCACCGGCGACCCCGAGGTGCAGGAGCTCCAGCGCGCCATCCGGGCCCGGCAGCGCGCCGCCGGGGAGGCCCTGCTCCGGCAGTTCGCGCCCTGGCTGCCCGGCGCCGAGCTGGAGCCGCTCGGCGAGGCAGTCCGCAGTTCCTTCCACGGGCTCGCCCTGTGGTGGCTGGAGCACCGCGACACCCCGCGCGCCCTGCTCGTCTCGGCGATGCTCCGGGTCGTGCGCGGCCTGGTCGCCCCGCCCGGCGAGCGCGGCGAAGGCCGCCCGGCGCCCGAGGGGGCGTACGGCGCCTGACGGGGCGTACGGGCATACATACACACGTACGTACGGCGCGGCCGCGTCGTTGACGCCGTCGCCGACCATGGCGACCGAACGTCCCTCGGCCTGCAGCCGCTTGACGACGTCC
>NZ_JBPQTW010000270.1:0-7894 GCF_051386535.1 Streptomyces sp. URMC 127 | reverse complement strand
CCCGCCGAACAGCTCGACCCCGCCACCACCGTGCTGCTCACCGTCGAGTGCCAGCGCGGCGTCGTCGGCCCGGACAGCGCCTTCCCCGAGCTCGCGACCGCCGCCCGCACCTCCGGCGCGCTCGTCGCCGTCGCCCGCCTCGTGGAGGGCGCGCACGACGCCGGGGTCCAGGTCGTGCACGCCATCGCCGAGCGCCGCCCCGACGGCCGCGGAGCCGGCCGCAACGCCCGCCTCTTCCGCGCCGCCGAGCGGCTGCCCGTACAGCAGCTGGCCGGCACCCACGCCGTGCGCGTCGCCGACCCGATCCCGGTCGGCGAGGCCGACCTCGTCGTCCGCCGGCTGCACGGGCTCTCGCCCCTGGCGGGCACCGGCCTGGACCCCGTGCTGCGCAACCTCGGCTGCCGCACCCTCGTCGTCACCGGCGTCTCGGCGAACGTGGCCGTCCCCAACACCGTCTTCGACGCCGTCAACCTCGGCTACACCGCGGTCGTGCCCGCCGACGCCATCGCCGGCGTGCCCGCGGAGTACACGGCGGCCATGGTCAGCCACACCCTGGCGCTCGTCGCCACCGTCACCACGGCCGAGGCCGTCCTGCGCGGCTGGCGGCGCCCGCCCCGGCGCGGCTGACCTCCGGTCTCACCCCAGGTGCACGGCACCGTCGCGGACCGACACCTGCTCCTGCGCGAGCGGCCGCTGCGCCGGGCCGCCCTTGACGCTCCCGTCCGCGATGCCGAACTTGCTGTTGTGACAGGGGCAGTTGATCGTTCCCCCGGAGACGTCCTTCACGACACAGCCCTGGTGGGTGCAGACCGCCGAGAAGGCCTTGAACTCGCCCTTCGCCGGCTGGGTCACCACGACCTTCCGGTCGGGGAAGACCTTGCCGCCGCCCTCCGGGATGTCCGCGGCCTTCGCGAGCTCCCCGCCCTTGCCGCCGCCGTCCATGCCCTCCTTGCCCGGCTTCTCCTCCTTGCCCTCGTTGCCCTCCTTCTCCTTGTCCTTCGCTCCGCCGCTCCCGCCGTCGTCCCCTCCGCCGCACGCGGCGAGCACGGTGACGAGACCGGCGGCCCCCGCGGCCGCGACGACGCTGCGGCGGGTCGAGCCCCGCGGCGCCCGGAAGGCGGCGGACCCGGACCGGGCGGATGCGGCGGACGCGGCGGACGCGGTAGACGCGGACTGTGACAGGTGATTCATGTTCGCTCCTCTGGTCGAGCAGAGCCGAGCAGGTTCAGGGAGTCGTACGGGACCGGGGCCGTCCGCGTTCAATGCCGCGCCCACCCGCGTGCGAAGGCGGCCCGGAGGGCCCCAGTAGCCTGGGGCAATGCTCCCCGAAGTCACAGCCGTCCGATACGTCACGCCCTTGCGTGAGGGCGGCTCGCTCCCCGGCATCGTCGAAGCCGACGATCTCGGGACGTACGTCATGAAGTTCACCGGTGCCGGCCAGGGCCGCAAGACGCTGGTCGCCGAGATCATCTGCGGGCAGCTCGGCCGCGCGCTCGGCCTGCGCGTGCCGGACCTGGCCCGCATCCAGCTCGACCCGGTCATCGGCCGCGGCGAGCCGGACCAGGAGGTGCAGGGGCTGCTGAAGGCCAGCGGCGGGCTCAACCTCGCCATGGACTTCCTGCCCGGTGCCCTCGGCTTCGACCCGCTCGCCTTCGAGGTCTCCGCGGCCGAGGCCGGCCGCGTGATCTGGTTCGACGCGCTCATCAACAACGTGGACCGCTCCTGGCGCAACCCGAACCTGCTCGTGTGGCACGGCGAGCTGTGGCTCATCGACCACGGCGCCACCATGATCTGGCACCACAACTGGCCGGGTGCGGCCGCGGCCGCCGGCAAGCCCTACGACGCCTCCGACCACGTCCTTGCGACCTTCGCCCCCGACATCGCCGGGGCCGCGGCCGAGCTCGCGCCGCGCGTGACCGAGGACCTGCTCGCCGCGGCGGCCGCCGACGTGCCCGACGAGTGGCTCGCGGACGAGCCGGGCTTCGACGGCCCCGACGCGGTGCGCCGCCGCTACGTCGAGGTGCTGCTGGAGCGGGCGGGGAGCATCGGCGACCGGATCACGGTCGGCGAACGCAGCAAGGACAAGCCCTCGCAGGCCCCGGAGTGGGTGCGCGTCAGGCTCGACGGAAGGGCCGGGAAGTGACCGGGCGCCACAACGGACGCGATGTCTTCGAGTACGCACTGCTGCGGGTCGTCCCCCGCGTCGAGCGCGGTGAGCAGATCAACGCCGGGGTCGTCGTCTACTGCCAGGCGAAGGGGTACGTGGCCGCCCGCGTCCACCTCGACGAGGCGCGGCTGCTGGCCCTCGACCCGGCCGCGGACGTGGCGGGCGTGCGCGCCGCGCTGCGCGCCGTCGAGGGCGTGTGCCTCGGCGGGGAGCGGGCCGGGCAGGCCGCCTGCGACGACCCCGGGCGCCGCTTCCGCTGGCTGATCGCCCCGCGCAGCACGATCGTCCAGCCCGGCCCCGTGCACGCCGGTCTGACGGCCGATCCGGAGGCGGAGCCCGAGCGGCTGCTGGACCTGCTGGTGCGGTGAACCCGCCCGCGGGGAGTGGGGGCCGGGCGCGGTGGCGCCGCGGGGCCGGCGGGAAGGCGTTGACAGCCGGTGGCGGGGCTTCTAGCGTCTGATCCGCCGAAGCTACTAAGCGGTTGCTCACCTGTCCGGCCGCGGCCGGACAGGCGGGCCGCCCCCGAGGTGAGGAGATCCCCGAATGCCTGAGCCCGAGCAGCGCGTGGCCGTCGTGACGGGCGCGGCCCGCGGCATCGGCGCCGCGACCGCCGTGCGGCTGGCGCAGGAAGGCCGCGCGGTCGCCGTCCTCGACCTCGACGAGGCGGCCTGCGCGGGCACCGTCGAGCGGATCACGGCGGCGGGCGGCAAGGCGCTCGCCGTCGGCTGCGACGTCTCCGACGCCGCCCAGGTGGACGCCGCCGTCACCCGGATCGCCGCCGCACTGGGCGCGCCGCTCATCCTCGTCAACAACGCGGGCGTGACCCGTGACAACCTGCTGTTCAAGATGGACGAGAGCGACTGGGACACCGTCATGAACGTGCACCTGCGGGGCGCGTTCCTGATGTCGCGCGCCTGCCAGAAGCACATGGTGGACGCGGGCTTCGGCCGCATCGTCAACCTCTCCAGCAGCTCCGCCCTCGGCAACCGCGGCCAGGCGAACTACGCCGCCGCCAAGGCGGGCGTGCAGGGCTTCACGAAGTCCCTCGCCAAGGAGCTCGGCAAGTTCGGCATCACGGCCAACTCCGTCGCCCCCGGGTTCATCGCCACCGACATGACGGCCGCCACCGCGGAGCGCCTCGGCATGGGCTTCGAGGACTTCAAGGCCGCCGCGGCGACCCAGATCCCGGTGCAGCGGGTGGGCGAGCCCGAGGACATCGCCCATGCCGTCGCCTTCTTCACCGGTGAGCAGGCGGGCTTCGTCTCGGGCCAGGTCCTGTACGTGGCCGGCGGACCGCTCAACTGACAGGAAGCACGGAGATGACCGCAGCACAGGACCAGCAGGAGCAGCAGGAGCAGCAGGGGGACACCGGCAAGGTCGCCCTCGTCACCGGCGCCAGCCGCGGCATCGGCTACGGCATCGCGCAGGCGCTCGTCGCGCGCGGCGACCGCGTCGTGATCACCGGCCGGAACGAGGACACCCTCAAGGACGCCGTCGAGTCGCTCGGCGCGGGCCGGGCGATCGGCATCGCGGGCAAGGCCCACGACGAGGCCCACCAGGCCTCCGCCGTCGAGCACGCCATGGAGGAGTTCGGGCGCATCGACTACCTGGTCAACAACGCCGGGACGAACCCCGTCTTCGGCCCCATGGCCGAGCTCGACCTGGGCGTCGCCCGCAAGGTCTTCGAAACCAACGTGATCTCCGCTCTCGGCTTCGCCCAGCAGACGTGGCGGGCCTGGCAGAAGGACAACGGCGGCGCGATCGTCAACATCGCGTCGGTGGCCGGGATCTCCGCCTCGCCGTTCGTCGGGGCGTACGGCATGAGCAAGGCGGCGATGGTCAACCTCACGCTGCAGCTCGCGCACGAGTTCGCCCCCGGGGTGCGCGTCAACGCCATCGCGCCGGCCGTCGTCAAGACCCGGTTCGCCGCGGCCCTCTACGAGGGACGCGAGGAGGAGGTCGTCGCCTCGTACCCGCTCGGGCGTCTCGGAGTCCCCGAGGACATCGGGGGAGCGGCGGCCTTCCTGCTCTCGGACGCGGCCGCGTGGATCACCGGGCAGACCCTCGTCGTGGACGGCGGGATCTTCCTCAACGCGGGATTCTGAGCGCTCCGGTCCCGGGCCTTCGGGCCCGGCGGCCTCGGGTCGGCCGTTGTCAGTGGTCACCGGTAAGTTCTCCGGCGAGAACGGAACGAACCCCGGAGGTTGTTGACGTGACCGTCACCGACGTGCTGCCCGAGTCCTGGCACGGTGTCCTCGCCGAGGAGCTGGACAAGCCCTACTTCAAGGAGCTCACCGCCTTCGTGGAGGAGGAGCGCACGAAGGCGCCGGTGTACCCGCCGCGCGGGGAGGTCTTCGCAGCCCTGGAGGCCACTCCGTACGAGCGGGTGAAGGTCCTCATCCTCGGCCAGGACCCGTACCACGGCGCGGGCCAGGGCCACGGCCTGTGCTTCTCGGTGCGGCCCGGGGTGAAGACCCCGCCCTCCCTGCGCAACATCTACAAGGAGATGCGCGAGGAGCTCGGCTACGACGTCCCGGACAACGGCTACCTCCAGCCGTGGGCCGAGCAGGGCGTCCTGCTGCTCAACGCCGTGCTGACGGTCCGCGGCGGGGAGCCCAACTCCCACAAGGGCAAGGGCTGGGAGAAGTTCACCGACGCGGTCATCCGCGCCGTGGCCTCCCGGCCCGACCCGGCCGTCTTCGTGCTCTGGGGCAACTACGCCCAGAAGAAGCTGCCGCTGATCGACGAGTCCCGGCACGTGGTCGTCAAGGGCGCCCACCCCTCGCCGCTGTCCGCGAAGAAGTTCTTCGGCAGCCGCCCCTTCACCCAGATCAACGAGGCCGTTGCCGCCCAGGGCCACGAGCCGATCGACTGGCGGATCCCCGACCTGGCGTCCGTCCCGGCCCTCTGACCGGGCCCGGGCCAAGGGGGTCAGTGCCCGTACACCGAGTCGCAGATCCGTGAGGCGTCGCCGCCCTGCTGCCAGCGCCCGTGCTGCCGGCCCAAGGCGCAGATGTTGTTGTTACGGGCCCGGGGCGCGGGCGCGGGCGGCGGCGCCTGCGCGGGCGGCGGGGCCTGCGCGGAAGACGGAGCCTCCCGGCGGGATTCGGACGCGGCAGGGGAATCGGCGGTGTGCTGCTCCGGCGGCGGGGCGGGGGCCTCGCTCCGGGGGAAGGACGGGCCGAGGTCCGGGGATGCGGGCCCGTCCGGCGAGGCCCAGGAGCGGCCCGCCCTGCGCGGCGGGTGCGAGAGTCCCGGGAAGCCGGAGGAGCGCGAGGGCTCCGCTCCCTCGTCGGAGGGCCCCGGGGGTTCGCCGGAGCCGTAGGGATCCGCCCCGTCCCGGTGGCCGCGGAGCCCGGAGCCGCGGGCCGGGGTCCTCGCGCCCTCGGGCCCCGAGGCGCCCCCGGCCGTGGCGGCGCGCGGATCCTGCGCGGAGCCCGGCGGGGCTTCCGAGCCGTCCGGGCCGATGGTGATCAGACCCTCGCGGGCCGGGCCCTGCACGGCGTCGCCCGGCCGGGAGTGGGCCGGCGGGCGGGGCGGGGAGTGGGAGACGGGCGGCTGGGAGACGGACACGCACCCGGCGGTCGCCATCGCCACCGCCGCCAGGGCCGTCACTGCGGGCAGTCGATGCACTCGCTCAACTCTGCTGGGCGTCCGTCGCCGTTGGGTATTCCCCGCACGGGTGATGTGCGATCAGGCGTGCGGCGGCCCGGCTCAGGCTCCCGTCGCGCCGTCGATGCGCTCCCGGATGAGGTCGGCGTGGCCGTTGTGGCGCGCGTACTCCTCGATCATGTGGAGGTAGATCCACCGGAGGTCGAACTCCTTGTTGCGGTGCGCCGCGAAGCCCAGGTCGTCCAGCGACCGGCCGCGGACCGCCTCCCGGGCCGCGGCGATCTCCGCCTGCCAGGTGGCGTACGCCTCTTCCCAGCTGTCCTCCGGGCTGACGTCGATGTCCGCGTCCGGGTTCTCGTCGCTGTAGTAGATCGGCGGGGCGTCCTCGCGGGCGAGGCAGCGGCGGAACCAGCTGCGCTCGACCTCGGCCATGTGCCGGACCAGGCCCATGAGGGTCAGCGTCGACGGGGCCGCCGAGGCCTCGCGCAGCTGCGCCTCCGTAAGGCCGGCGCACTTCAGGGCCAGGGTGGCGCGGTGGAAGTCGAGCCAGCTCTCCAGGGCGGTGCGCTCGTCGGAGATGGTGGGCGGCATGCTGCGGTCAGTGGTGATCATGGCGGTCATCCTCCCGCCGGGCCGCCGCGCCCGCCACGGGTTTTCGCGTCCCGGCGCTTCACGCGAGCATGCCGCGCAGCAGCTCTCCGGCCCTCTCGCGCAGCTCCTCCCTGGTGGGCACGCGGCCGTGGTACGGCCCCGCGGTGCAGGTGAACAGCACGCCGTCGGACCACGCGCCGAGGGAGAGCGCGTGCCGTTCCGGCTCGGTGGACCCGGCCGCCGCCATCAGCTCCGCCATCAGATCGCGGAAGCCCTGCCCCGCGGCGTCGTATATCGCCCGCAGCTCGGGCCGCCGCGAGGCCTCCAGCGCCAGCTCGAAGCGCGCGACGGTGTGCTCCCGGCGGCGGACCAGCAGCCGGCGCAGCACGGTCGCGATCGAGTCCGCGAGCGCGTCGAGCCCGTCCGCCGGGTCGGGGAACTCCGCCGGGGTGAGGATCTCCGCGTCGCGCCGGGCGAGCTGCCGCACCGCCAGTTCCAGCAGGGCGAGGCGGGTGCGGGCGTGGTTGGAGGTCGAGCCGGGCGGCAGTCCGGCCGCCTCGTCCACCGCGCGGTGCGTCAGCCCGCGCATGCCGCGCTCGGCGATCAGCGTGAGGGCGGTGTCGGCAATGAGCGCGGTGCGGGGCGAGGGCGCGGAGGAGTTCTCGACGGGCATGGTCCCAACCTACCGCTGCACTACAGCAGTAGTGCACATTCACTACGGCCGTAGTAGCCTGCAGGTGCACTACAGGCGTAGTAGCCGAAAGGAACGACCATGCCCGCACCCCGTGCCGTCGTCATCGGCGGCGGAATCGGCGGCCTGACCGCCGCGGCCGCCCTCCACCACCAGGGCTGGACGGTCACCGTCCACGAACGCGCCGCCGCGCTCGAACCCGTGGGCGCCGGCATCGCCCTCGCCGCCAACGCTCTGCGCGCCCTCGACACCTTCGGCGCCGGGGACGCCGTCCGCGCCCTGTCCGGCTGGCAGGCCGACGGCGGGCTGCGCCTGCCCGGCGGCCGCTGGCTCTCCCGTACGAGCAACGAGGCGGCGGCCCTGCGCTTCGGCGGCCCGGTCATCGTCACCCACCGCGCCGACCTCGTCGACCTCCTCGCCTCCCGCCTGCCCGAGGGAGCCCTGCGCACCGGCAGCCCGGCCACCCTCGCCGACCCGGGCGGCCCCGGCCGCCCCGCCCGCGTGGCCACCCCCGGCGGCGAGACCGAGGCCGACCTCGTCGTGGCGGCCGACGGCATCCGCTCGGCGACCCGCGCCCGTCTCTTCCCCGGCCACCCCGCCCCCCGGTACGCCGGCTTCACGGTCTGGCGCGTCGTCGTGCCCCGCCCCGCCGAGCCCTTCCCCGCCCACGAGACCTGGGGGCGCGGCATGATCTGGGGCACGGTCCCGCTGCACGACGGCCGGGTCTACGCCTACGCCCAGGCCAAGGTCCCCGCCGGCGCCCACGGGTTCGAGCGCGGCGGCGCGTTCGTGGACGGTGACCGTCCAGCCCTGGTGGTCTGTCTCTTATACAC
>NZ_JBPQTW010000269.1:0-7894 GCF_051386535.1 Streptomyces sp. URMC 127 | reverse complement strand
GGCCGGGGGCGGGGGCGGGCGCGCCCAAGGCCTACGGGGCGGCGCTGCTGTCCTCGTACGGCGAGCTCGCGCGGCTGGGGCAGTGCGAGGTCCGGGAGCTGGACGTCCGCGCGATCGTCGAGACCCCCTACCGGGTTTCGGGCTACCAGCCGGTGCTGTTCGGTGCGCGGTGCATGAACCACCTCACGGATTTCCTGGCCGGTTTCCTGGAGGACTTCGACGACGAGACGGGCGACCGGCTTGGTCTGCGCCCGGTGCCGGGCGACCGGTCCTGACCCCGGCTCAGCCGGCCGACCCCCCCCGAAGCGGAATGAGGGTTTTCCACAGGCTGAGGGCTCGCCTGGACGCCGCTCCCGCGCTCCGGCGCAGAATGGGTCCATGACTGAGAGCAACGGGGCCGAGTTGAAGGACGAGGGGCCCGGTGCGGCCTTGCCGGACTGGGAGAAGCGCTTCCGGGCGCCGCGGGTCGGGCTGCCGAGATGGGCGGAGGACGCCCCGGACCGCGCCCTGTTCGTGTCGAACGTGACGGGCACCTTCGAGGTGTACGCCTGGGACCGCGCGTCGGGCGGGCAGCGGCAGGTGACCGACCGGCCGAACGGCACGACGGGCGGGGTGCTGTCGCCGGACGGCGAGTGGATCTGGTGGTTCTCCGACACGGACGGGGACGAGTTCGGCGTGTGGATGCGCCAGCCCTTCCACGGCGGTGCCGACGAGCCCGCCACGCCCGGCCTCGAGCCCTCCTACCCCGCCGGCCTGGCCCTGGGCCGCGACGGCACGGCCGTGGTCGGGCGCTCCACGGACAAGGGCGGGTCGACGGTCCACGTGGCGCGGCCCGGTGCCGCGCCGGTGGAGATCTACCGCCACGCGGAGTCGGCGGGGGTCGGCGGCATGTCGCACGACGGCACGCTGATCGCGATCGAGCACACCGAGCACGGCGACGCGATGCACTCGGCCGTCCGGATCGTGCGGCCGGACGGCAGCACCGTCGCCGAGCTGGACGACACCCGGGGCGGCACGGAGGAGCTGGGCCTGGCCGTGATGGGCTTCGCGCCGGTGGCCGGTGACTCCCGGCTGCTCGTGGGGCACCAGCGACGGGGCCGCTGGGAGCCGATGCTGTGGGACGCGGCCACGGGCGAGGAGACGGCGCTGGCGCTCGACCTGCCGGGCGACCTGGACGCGGGCTGGTATCCGGACGGTTCGGCGCTGCTGATCGAGCACAGCTTCCAGGCCCGCAGCGAGCTGTTCCGCTACGAGCTGGCCGACGGCTCGCTGACCCGGCTGGACACCCCGGCGGGCACGGTGTCGGGCGCGCTGCCGCGGCCGGACGGGAGCGTGGAGTTCCTCTGGTCCTCGGCCGCCGAGCCGTCGGTGGTGCGGTCCACGAGCGGGCAGGTCGTGCTGGATCCGCCGGCGCTGCCGGGAGGGGTCGGCCGGGCGCCGCGCTCCGTGCCGGTCGAGGACGTGTGGGTGGAGGGCCCCGGCGGCAGGGTGCACGCCCTGATCCAGAAGCCGGCGGGCGACGGCCCCTTCCCCACGGTCTTCGACATCCACGGCGGCCCGACCTGGCACGACAGCGACGCCTTCGCCGCGGGCCCCGCGGCCTGGGTGGACCACGGCTACGCGGTCGTCCGGGTCAACTACCGCGGCTCGACGGGCTACGGCCGGGCCTGGACGGACGCCCTCAAGCACCGGGTCGGCCTCATCGAGCTGGAGGACATCGCGGCGGTCCGGGACTGGACGGTCTCCGCGGGCATCGCCGACCCCGAGCGGCTGGTGCTGGCGGGCGGGTCGTGGGGCGGCTATCTGACCCTGCTCGGCCTGGGCACCCAGCCGGACGCCTGGGCACTGGGCCTGGCGGGCGTGCCCGTCGCGGACTACGTGACGGCCTACCACGACGAGATGGAGGCGCTGAAGGCCCTGGACCGCACGCTCCTCGGCGGCACCCCGGAGGAAGTGCCGGAGCGCTACGAGGCGTCGTCACCGCTGACGTACGTCGACCAGGTGCGGGCACCGGTCTACATCTCCGCGGGCATGAACGACCCGCGGTGCCCGATCCGCCAGATCGAGAACTACGTCGAGCGGCTGGAGCGGCGCGGCCACCCCCTGGAGGTCTACCGCTACGACGCGGGGCACGGCTCCCTGGTGGTGGAGGAGCGGATCAAGCAGCTCCGGCTGGAGATCGCTTTTGCGGAGCGTCACCTGGGCCGCCCCCGCCCTGATCGTCCTGAGCCGGGCCGTCCTGAGGCCGGTCATCCTGAGCCGACGCCTCAGTGATGCCGGATGCCTTAGTGGTGCCGGATGCCTCAGTGATGCCGAGGGCCAGGTCTCGTGCGGCCTCCGCCTCGCGGCGGAAGAGCCTGGCCCACATGAACAGCACGAAGCCGGCGAAGACGAACCACTCACCGGTGTAGCCGAGATTCTGGAAGGCCTTGAGGTCCAGGCCGCTGCCCGGTGCGGCGGCCGGGGGCACCGGGGTCATGGCCCCGTCCGCCTCGGTGGCGGTGATCCACGCGTCGTGGACCGCGTACGGCACGAGGTTGACCAGTGAGGCGGCGCTGATCACGCCGAGCTGGCCGGCCGGCAGGCCGCCGCTGGACCGTACGCCCTTGGAGCCGGGGCTCTCCGAGGACTGGAGGGCGCCGGTGACGGTCACGTGGCCGGCCGGCGGCGCCGGGATCTCGGCGGTGTCGGCCTTGGAGTTCGCGTCGCCGGGCAGCCAGCCGCGGACGACGGGAAGGGCTTTGCCGCCGTCGGTGCGCAGCAGCGTCAGCACGTAGAAGCCCTGGCGGTCGTCCAGCGTCCGCTCCGGCACGAGCAGCTGGTGCTCCGTGTCGTAGCGGCCGGAGGCGGTCGCCCGGCGGCCGGAGGTCTCGGTCGTCACCGGAAGCAGGTCGCGCAGCGGCTCGGCCGCGGCTGCCCGGGCGTCGTCGGCCTGCGTCTGCTGCTCGCGGTGCGAGTCGACGCGCGTTTCGAAGCGGCCGAGCTGCCAGCTGCCCATGAAGAGACAGAAGGGGATGGCCACCACGGTGAAGACGTTGATCGCCCACCAGCGGGGAGTCAGCAGGAACCGATACACACCACCACGGTACGGGCACGGTCGCGGGCGCGGGCACCGCCCCCTGCCGGGAGCACGGCAGGCGTCAGCTCGCGGTGGCGATCGGCCCCGTCCGGTAGACGGTGCCGGCGCAGGCGTCGTCGATCTTGGCGTCGGCTATCGCCGGCTCGCCCACGTCCGGGGTGTGGCTGAGGACGACGGCGGGCGGGGGCGTGGGCGGTGGCGAATCCGGCACGCTCGGCTGCTGCTGCGTCGCCGCGGCGGAGCCGGCCGGGGAGGCGCTGGCTCCGCTGCCGGCGGAAGGCGCCGGGGAGGAGCCGCCGCCACCGGGCTTGGCGCAGCCGTTGCGCCCGGCGTCGGAGGCCGGGATCCAGGCGAACTTCACCTCGTAGGCCTGGCCGGGCTGCAGGATGACCTCGCTGGGCTCGGTCGACGGGTCGGGCAGGCCGGTCGCGGCGTCGCCGGGCGTGTGGTCCACGACGGAAACGCGCCCGCTCTCGGCGCTGCCCCGCGGGCTCGCGGCGACGGTCCCCGGCCCGCCCACCGTACAGACGGCACGGGAGACGTTGACCACGCGGAAGGCGCCGTAGACCCGCCCGTCGCGGTCGGCCGGGCCGACCGTCCCGCTGCCCTTGCCGAGCTGGTCCCGGTCGCACGTCGGGGAGACGGGGGCGAAGGTGCTCGTGGGCGCGGGGAGGTTCCCTGCGGGGGAGGAAGCGGCGGGCTTGGGTTCGTTGCCCTTTTTCCCCTCTTCCTTGTGCTCTTCCCGCTTCTCGTCGTGGTTCCGGGCCTCCCCCTCGTCGGGCCGCCCGCCGCCGTCGCCCACTCCTTCGGGCTCGGTGCCCGGCTCCTCGGGGGTGTGCTGGCTGCTGGCCGTGTTGGTGTGGCGGTCCTCGACCGCGTCACCGGTGGTGGCGACGTGGAGGACGGCGGGCAGGGCCGTGCCGCCGAGGATCAGCGCGGCCGCGGCGCCGACGAGGGCCTGCCTGCGGCGGGTGCGCCGGGCCGGCACGGCGCGCCGGATCTGCTCCAGCGAGTCGGGGGCGGGCTCGATGCTCCCGACGGCGCCCTGGAGCAGCTGCCGGAGCGTCTGCTCGTCCATGCCGCCGTCGCTCGCACCGGCATCGGTCACACCGGCGTCGTGCATACCGGCACCGTTCGCGCCGGCACCATTCGTACCGGCGTCGTGCATGCCGGCACCGTTCGAAGCGGCACCGTTCGCGCCGGCACCGTTCGTAGCTGGATCGTGCATGCCCCGCCCGTGCTCGTCGGCGGGACCGGGCCCGTCATAAGGGGGGCGGGTCATGCCGGAGCCTCCATGGCGACGCGGAGCGCCGCGATGCCGCGCGACCCGTACGCCTTGACCGAGCCGAGCGAGAGGCCCAGGGTCTCGGCGACCTGGGCCTCGGTCATATCGGCGAAGTAGCGGAGGACGAGGACTTCCCGCTGGCGGCGTTGCAGCCCACGCATCGCTTTGATCAATTGGTCGCGCTCCAGCTGTTCGTACGCACCCTCTTCGGCGCTCGCCATGTCGGGCATCGGCTTGGAGAGCAGCTTCAGCCCGAGGATCCGGCGGCGGAGCGCGGAGCGGGACAGGTTGACGACGGTCTGCCTCAGGTAGGCGAGGGTCTTCTCCGGGTCCCGGACCCGGCCGCGCGCGGAGTGCACCCGTATGAAGGCCTCCTGGACCACGTCTTCGCAGGAGGCGGTGTCGTCGAGGAGCAGCGCGGCAAGGCCGAGCAGGGACCGGTAGTGGGCCCTGTAGGTCTCGGTGAGGTGGTCGACTGTGGTGCCCGCTGCCATTGCTTCGTCAGCGTCCCCCCGCTGGGGCGGGATCTGGGCGGCGGGACCGGCGGTCGGCCAGGGAGCGATCACCGGCATGCCGCCCGACGGGTGGGAACGCGGACGCAGCGCACTGCCGCCGCGCCTCGGGGCGGTTGCGATGCTGATGACCTCTGCCACGCCTGTTGGACACGCTTCCCCCCGTCAGGGTTGTACACGCGAGGCGCCGCGTCTGACGATGCGCCGCGTGACGATGCGTCATATGCCCTCATGCGTACCAGCTCTTCCTCAATGCCCCGGTTCTGCTACCGCCCTGAGAGACGGCAGCAAAGACGCCCCCCGGCCCGCCGGCGGTTGCAGTGGGTGGGGAGCGCATCGTCGAACACTTCATCTGCCCAGTTCAAGAGGTCTGGACCAACGACTTGATCACAGGACCTTCAAGACCTTCACCACTTCTCCAGATTAGGGAGTGGTCAGCTCTGCCGCCACGCATTCGGCCACCTGAGCGGTGTTCAGTGCGGCTCCCTTGCGCAGATTGTCGCCGCAGACGAAGAGGTCGAGCGCCTGCGGGTCGTCCGGGGACCGGCGCACCCGGCCCACCCACGTCGGATCGGTGCCCACGGCGTCGGCCGGCGTGGGGAACTCCCCCTCGGCCGGGGCGTCCACGAGCACGACCCCCGGCGCGCTCGCCAGGATCTCGTGGGCCTGCGCCACCGTGACCTCGTTCTCGAACCGCGCGTGCACGGCCAGCGAGTGCGTGGTGATCACGGGGACCCGTACGCATGTCGCCGCGACGCGCAGCGACGGCAGCCCGAGGATCTTGCGGGACTCGTCCCGGATCTTCAGCTCCTCGGAGGACCAGCCGTCCTCCCGGAGCGAGCCCGCCCACGGCACCACGTTCAGCGCGAGCGGAGCGGGGAAGGGGCCGAGCCCGTCGCCGACCGCCCGGCGCACGTCGCCGGGCTGCGTTCCCAGCGAGGAGCCGGCCACCGCGTCGAGCTGGGCCCGCAGCGTGTCGACGCCGGCCTGTCCCGCGCCGGACGCCGCCTGGTACGAGGAGACGACGAGCTCGCTGAGGCCGAACTCGGCGTGCAGCGCGGCCACCGCCACGATCATGGACAGCGTGGTGCAGTTGGGGCTCGCGACGATGCCGCGCGGCCGTACGCGCGCCGCGTGGGCGTTGACCTCGGGCACCACGAGCGGCACGTCCGGGTCCATCCGGAAGGCCGCGGAGTTGTCGACGACGACCGCGCCCTTGGCGGCGGCGATCGGCGCCCACTGCGCGGAGACCTCGTCCGGTACGTCGAACATGGCGACGTCGACGCCGTCGAACGCCTCCTCGCCCAGTGCGAGGACCTCGGTCTCCTCGCCGCGCACGGTCAGCCGGCGCCCGGCCGAGCGCGGGGAGGCGACGAGGCGCATCTCGCCCCACACGTCCTCGCGCTGCGACAGGATCTCCAGCAGGACCGTGCCGACGGCACCGGTGGCGCCGACCACGGCGAGCACCGGCTTGCGGCCCGCCCCCGCACCCGTGGGGGTGCCGGGACGGGCCGCGGGGCCGGGGCCGGACGTCATCGCCCGGTGCCTCCGTAGACGACGGCCTCGTCGTTCTCGCTGTCCAGGCCGAAGGCGGAGTGCACCGCCCGGACGGCCTCGTTCACGTCGTCGGCACGGGTGACGACCGAGATGCGGATCTCGGAGGTCGAGATCAGCTCGATGTTCACCCCGGCGTTCGACAGCGCCTCGAAGAAGGTCGCCGTGACGCCCGGGTTGGTCTTCATCCCCGCGCCGACCAGCGAGATCTTCGCGATCTGGTCGTCGTAGCGCAGCGAGTCGAAGCCCACGCGCTCCTTCGTCTTCTCCAGCGCCTCGATCGCCTTGCGGCCCTCGGTCTTGGGGAGGGTGAAGGAGATGTCGGTCAGGCCGGTGGACGCCGCGGAGACGTTCTGCACGACCATGTCGATGTTGATCTCGGCGTCCGCGATCGCCCGGAAGATCGTCGCGGCCTCGCCCGGCTTGTCCGGCACCCCGACGACCGTGACCTTGGCCTCGGAGGTGTCGTGCGCGACGCCCGAGATGATCGCCTGCTCCATCGGCTGGTCCCCTTGCGGTTCGTTGCTGACCCAGGTGCCCTGGAGCCCCGAGAAGGACGAGCGCACGTGGATCGGGATGTTGTAACGGCGTGCGTACTCGACGCAGCGGTGCAGCAGCACCTTGGAGCCGGAGCTCGCCAGCTCCAGCATGTCCTCGAACGAGATCCAGTCGATCTTGCGGGCCTTCTTCACCACCCGCGGATCGGCCGTGAAGACGCCGTCGACGTCCGTGTAGATCTCGCAGACCTCGGCGTTCAGCGCCGCGGCGAGGGCGACGGCGGTGGTGTCGGAGCCGCCGCGGCCGAGGGTCGTGATGTCCTTGCTGTCCTGGGACACGCCCTGGAAGCCGGCCACGATCGCGATGTTGCCGGAGTCCACCGACTGCTGGATGCGGCCCGGCGTGACGTCGATGATGCGCGCCTTGCCGTGGACCGCGTCCGTGATGACACCGGCCTGGCTGCCGGTGAACGACTGCGCCGCGTGACCGAGGTTTTTGATCGCCATCGCCAGGAGAGCCATGGAGATCCGCTCTCCCGCGGTCAGCAGCATGTCGAACTCACGCCCGGCAGGCATCGGCGAAACCTGCTCGGCGAGATCGATCAACTCGTCCGTCGTGTCACCCATCGCGGAAACCACGACGACCACCTGGTGGCCGTTCTTCTTGGCTTCCACGATTCGCTTGGCAACCCGCTTGATGCCCTCGGCATCGGCAACGGAGGAGCCTCCGTACTTCTGCACGACAAGGCCCACGTGCGCTCCTCGCAGCTCTGTGTAATGCGGTCGGCTCAGTCTAACGAGCGGTCGGAATCAGCCATGCCGATATCGCATGCTGAGACGTGTCGCCCGCGCCGTGATCGTGAACGGTACGCCGTCGGACCGCCCGTGATCGCTCCTGCCCTGCCGGAACGATCACACTCACTTTGTGAGCGGGGCCATACGGGGCCGGGGGTGGCCGGGGCACCGG
>NZ_JBPQTW010000268.1:0-7934 GCF_051386535.1 Streptomyces sp. URMC 127 | reverse complement strand
GGTACTGCATGGGGGACCGTGTGGGAGAGTAGGACGCCGCCGAGCAATTATTCAGCCTCAGGTCTGGGATCATTGATCCCGGGCCTGAGGCTTTTTTGCGTTCACTGGACTCCCCTGCCCGGCTGCTTCCCCTTCCGGAAAGCAGCCGAGCAGAATCGCGCTCTTATTTACCCTCGCCCGCCGACCGCGCGAGTTCCAGGTCAAGAGACTCACGCCGAATGCGCTGGTCCATGTACAACAGCGCCGTCATGCCCGCCGCCACCGGCAGCGTAAGAACCGAGCTGACCACTGCTGCGATACCGATTTCCACCAGCGAGGCCCAATCAGTGGCACTGGCCACCGACTGATCCCCCATCCCCGCGCCGTGAATGAAGACGTCGAAGACGAGAACCAGGGCCTGCGCCATGAGGCTCACCAGCGCCGTAATGAGGATCGAGATGAGCTGGATGCCGAAGACACGCCACCACGAGCCCCGCACCAGCTTCGCCGACCTCCGCATTGCCGCCGTAACGCCCTGCTTCTCCAGCATCAGCGCCGGCGCCGCGAGGCTGTAGCGGATCCACAGCCAGGTGGCCACGACCATCGCCGCCAGCCCGCCCAGGGCCGTCAGCGACATGCCCGCCTGCTCCGCCCCGGCCGCCGCCGCGAGGAGACCCCAGACGATGCCGACCGCGAACACCCCGATCAGCAGCATCGGCACCAGCACCATCAGGCCGGCCATGCGGCCGAGCTGCGGCCTGGCGCTCCGCCACGCCTCCCGGGCGGTGACCGGCCGGCCGAGAACCGCACGGCTGACGATGACCGTCAGAAGGGCCGACGCCGTGATGGACCCGACCAGGCTGAGCAGCCAGGCCACGCCGATCCCGCCGAGGCCGTTGCCTATGGCCTCCACCAGCTCCTGTGGCGTCTCCGGGGTCACTCCGCCGAGCGGGTCGAGCTCCACGGCGCCCCGGTCCCACACCCGGTCGACCACCGTCGCCACGGCCTGCGTGCCGATCGCGACCGTCAGCGAGATGCCGAGGACGGCCCGCCAGTGGATGCGCATCGTGCGGACCGCGCCCTCCACGATCTCCCCGGCCTGCAGCGGCCGCAGCGGGATCACCCCGGGCTGCGGCGCCCGCGGCGGCCCGCCCCACTGCGGCCTGCCTGCCTGCTGCCAGCCGTGCTGCTGTCCCGGCCGCTGCCCCGGCAGGCCGCCCGCCTCCCTCCGGCCCTGTTGAGGGGCCGACTGCGCGCGGGCTCTCTCGCCCGTGCCCAGGCGCTGACGCGGTGGGCGCGGTGGGCCCTGTGCGGAGGTCGACCAGTCACCTGGGGGCGGCTGTTCCTGGGCCCAATGGGTCGGGCGGTCCTCCTGTGCGGCCTTGCCGGCCTTGTCAGCCTGGTCGGTCTCGTCGGACGGGGAGGATCCGGGCGAGGTCCGGCCCGGAGAGTCAGTCATGTGCGTCTCGCTCCTTCTCGGTGCCCTGCCGTCCGCCGGTGCGGCGGCCGGGCGGCTGCCAGCAATCGTGTCACGCGCTCTTCAACGCTCCAGGGCCCGCAGAGACGCCCGTTCAAGCCACTCCCGCCCGTACGGGGCTCGTACGAGGGAGGAATGCTCAGGCGACCTTTCCCTGCCGGGACGTCCGGGCCAGACTGGACAGATGGCTGATCAGTTCGCGGCAACCATGGCGTCCGTCGAGCCCGGCTCCGTTCCTGCGCTCAGGTGGGAGGAGCGGCCGGAAGGGCCGGTCCTCGTGCTCCTGGACCAGCGGAGACTTCCCGCGGAGGAGGTCGAGCTGGTGTGTACGGACGTGCCGGTGCTGGTCGACGCGATCTGTTCGCTCGCCGTGCGCGGCGCGCCGCTGCTCGGGATCGCCGGGGCGTACGGGGTGGCGCTGGCGGCCGTGCGCGGCTTCGACGTGGTCGAGGCCGCCGGCCTGCTGGCCCAGGCGCGCCCCACAGCCGTCAATCTGGCCTACGGGGTGCGGCGCGCCCTGGCCGCGTACGAGAAGGCCCTGAAGGACGGGCGGGGCCCGCAGGAGGCCGCCGCGGCCACCCTCGCCGAGGCCCGCGGTCTGCACCGGGAGGACGCGGAGGCCAGCGCGCGGATGGCCGAGCAGGGCCTGGCCCTGCTGGACGAGCTGGTGCCGGGCGGTGGTTTCCGGGTGCTCACGCACTGCAACACCGGGGCGCTGGTCTCCGGCGGCGAGGGGACGGCCTTCGCCGTGGCGGGCGCGGCGCACCGTGTGGGGCGGCTGAGGCGGCTGTGGGTGGACGAGACGCGTCCGCTGCTGCAGGGGGCGCGGCTCACCGCGTACGAGGCGGCACGGGCCGGTATGGCGTACACGCTGCTCACGGACAACGCGGCCGGCTCGCTGTTCGCCTCGGGGGAGGTGGACGCGGTGCTGATCGGCGCGGACCGGATAGCCGCCGACGGGTCCGTGGCGAACAAGGTGGGCAGCTATCCGCTGGCGGTGCTGGCCCGCTACCACCACGTTCCGTTCGTCGTGGTGGCCCCGGTGAGCACGGTGGACCTGGAGACGGCCACGGGCTCGGAGATCGAGGTGGAGCAGCGTGCGGGGCACGAGGTGACGGAGTTTACGGTCGTTCCTCCGGGGGCAGGTGCGGAGCCGGGCACGGGTGTGCCGGTGGCGCCGCTGGGGGCGCAGGCGTACAACCCTGCCTTCGACGTCACGCCGCCCGAGCTGGTGACCGCGATCGTCACGGAGAACGGGGTGGTGTCGCCGGTGACGGGGGCGGGGCTGGCGGAGCTGTGTGCGGGGTCGCAGCGGGGATCCGGGAGTGAGCGGGCCTGATTCGCACGTGTACTGTCCACCCCTGGCGGCGAACGCGATCCGGGTCTCAGGTCAACGGGACACACCGGAGTGTGTCAGTCGCGCCTGGTGAGCTCCGTCACCCGGCTCTATGGACCGGATGCGAAAATGGGATGATGTCGATATGAAGGGACGCGTCCTTGTCGTCGACGACGACACCGCACTGGCCGAGATGCTCGGCATTGTGCTGCGTGGTGAGGGTTTCGAGCCGTCGTTCGTTGCGGACGGCGACAAGGCACTTGCTGCTTTTCGTGAGGTGAAGCCCGATCTCGTGCTGCTCGACCTGATGCTGCCCGGCCGGGACGGCATCGAGGTCTGCCGGCTCATCCGTGCGGAGTCCGGTGTGCCGATCGTGATGCTGACCGCGAAGAGCGACACGGTCGACGTGGTCGTCGGCCTGGAGTCCGGGGCGGACGACTACATCGTCAAGCCGTTCAAGCCGAAGGAGCTGGTGGCGCGGATCCGCGCCCGCCTGCGCCGGTCGGAGGAGCCCGCGCCCGAGCAGCTGGCGATAGGCGACCTGGTCATCGACGTGGCCGGGCACTCGGTCAAGCGCGACGGCCAGTCGATCGCGCTGACGCCGCTCGAGTTCGACCTGCTGGTCGCGCTCGCCCGCAAGCCCTGGCAGGTCTTCACCCGCGAGGTGCTCCTGGAGCAGGTGTGGGGCTACCGCCACGCGGCCGACACCCGCCTGGTGAACGTGCATGTGCAGCGGCTGCGCTCCAAGGTCGAGAAGGACCCGGAGCGGCCGGAGATCGTGGTGACCGTCCGTGGCGTGGGCTACAAGGCGGGGCCGAGCTGACATGTCCGGCAACGGTGCCGCTCCGGAGCGGGGCGCGGGGCGGCCCGTCGAGACGGCGGGCGGCACGTCTCTCTTCCGGCGGCTGTGGCGGGCCGGGCAGATGCTGTCCGACGGCGCGGCCGCGGGGCCGGTCCATCCCGTACTGAGGCTCTACGTGCGCTGGGTGCGGCGGCCGCTGCTGCCGGCGATGCGGCTGTGGCGGCGCAACATCCAGCTGAGGGTGGTCGCCACGACGCTGCTGATGTCGATGGGCGTCGTGCTGCTGCTCGGTGTGGTCGTCGTCGGGCAGGTCCGCAACGGCCTGCTGGAGGCCAAGCGGCACGCGTCGCTGAGCCAGGCCGAGGGCGGTTTCAAGGCGGCGCGCGATGCCGCCGACACCGCGGGCGACACCCGCGGGCAGGACGCACAGTCGGGCAACCGCAGCGCCACCGATCCGGGGGCGTGGCTGACGGCCCAGGTGCAGCAGCTCTCCAGCGGCGGGCAGGGCGTCTACCACGTGGTGGCGCTCAGCTCCGGCGGCGGCGACCTCGCCTACGGCGATCCGGGCTACGGCGACATGTCGTCCGCCGGTGCCCGCGGCCCGCGCGCCTCCGGTGACATCGACCCCGAGGCCAGCATCCCCGCCGACCTGCGCAAGCAGCTGGACACCAAGACCGGGGCGCTGTGGAAGTCCGCGTCGGTCAAGCACAACGCCTCCGACGAGGGCGAGCCCGCGCTGGTCGTCGGCAAGCGCATGTACGACCCCAACGGCAAGGCGTACCAGCTGTACTACCTCTTCCCGTACACGCAGGAGGAGAAGTCGCTGGGTCTGGTCAGGGGCACGCTCGCGACCGCCGGGGTGTTCGTGGTCGTGCTGCTCGGGGCCATCGCCTGGCTCGTGGTGCGGCAGATCGTCACGCCCGTACGGATGGCCGCCAGCATCTCCGAGCGGCTCGCGGCCGGTGTGCTGCAGGAGCGTATGAAGGTCACCGGAGAGGACGACATCGCCCGTCTCGGTGAAGCCTTCAACAAGATGGCGCAGAACCTTCAGGTCAAGATCCAGCAGCTGGAGCAGCTGTCGCGGATGCAGCGCCGGTTCGTCTCGGACGTCTCGCACGAGCTGCGGACGCCGCTGACGACGGTCCGCATGGCCGCGGAGGTCATCCACGAGGCCCGGGAGGACTTCGACCCGGTCACCGCGCGGTCGGCGGAGCTGCTGTACGGGCAGGTCGACCGCTTCGAGTCGCTGCTGGCGGACCTGCTGGAGATCAGCCGTTTCGACGCGGGCGCCGCCGCTCTGGAGGCCGAGCCGGTCGACCTGCGGGACGTGGTGAACCGCGTGATCGAGGGGGCGCTGCCGCTCGCGGAGCGCAAGGGCAGCCGGCTGCTGGTGCAGGGCGCGGAGCAGCCCGTGATGGCCGAGGCCGACGCGCGGCGCGTGGAGCGCGTGCTGCGCAACCTCGTGGTCAACGCCGTGGAGCACGGCGAAGGACGGGACGTCATCGTGCGGCTGGCGGCGGCCGGCGGCGCCGTCGCGGTCGCGGTCCGCGACTACGGCGTGGGCCTCAAGCCCGGCGAGGCGACGCGGGTGTTCAACCGCTTCTGGCGGGCCGACCCCGCGCGTGCCCGCACCACCGGCGGCACGGGCCTCGGGCTGTCCATCGCTGTCGAGGACGCGCGGCTGCACGGCGGCTGGCTGCAGGCGTGGGGTGAGCCGGGCGGCGGTTCGCAGTTCCGGCTGACGCTGCCCGCCACGGCGGGCGACACGCTGCGCGGATCGCCGCTGCCGCTGGAGCCGGAGGATTCGCGCCGCAACCGCGGGCTGAGCGACGCCGGGGTGCCGCTGGCTCCGTCCGGCCGGTCGGGAGGGGTGCTCCCGCAGGGCAGCGGCCTGAAGCCCGTAGCGCCGCAGACGAAGAACGTGCCCTCCGTGGACCCGGCGGCCCTGCCGGGCAGCGGTGCCCGCGTGGTTCCGCGCGCGGGCTCCCGCGAGGGCGGCGCAGAGGGCTCCCGGGAGGCCGGCAAGCCCGCGGCGGGGGCCGCGGAGGAACGTTCGGCCGAACGTTCCGGTGGACGTGAAGGGCAGGCGCGTGGGCGCTGAACGCAATCGCCGCCGCCGGCCGCACGGCCCGCTCCGGCGGACCGCAGGGTTCGGTGCGCTCGTCGTCAGCGGTGCGCTGCTGGCCGGGTGCGCCTCCATGCCCGACAGCGGTGAGGTGCGGCCGGTCGACTCCTCGCAGCGCGCCGACGCGGACTCGCAGGTGCGGGTCTACGGCGTGCCGCCGCACAAGGGCGAGCGCCCGCAGGAGCTCGTGACCGGCTTCCTGGAGGCCACCACCAGCGACGACCCGGACTACGGCACGGCCCGCATGTACCTGGCCAAGGGCAAGCAGCGGGAGTGGAACCCGGCGAGCGTCACGGTGGTGCTGGCGGAGCCGCCGCAGGTGCGCGCGGAGCGCACCGACGACCGCGAGCAGGACTACACCGTCACTCTGATCGGCAAGCGCGTCGCCACGATCGACGCCAAGCACGCGTACAAGCCGGACGAGGGCGTGTACAAGGAGCGGATCCACGTCGCGCGCGAGGGCGGCGAGTGGCGCATCGACGACCTGCCGCCCGGGCTGGTGCTCGGCGTCGCCGACTTCCAGCGCATCTACCGCTCCGTCAACAAGTACTACTTCGCGGAGCTGGGCACGAGCGGCTCCGGCGGCGGCCGGCAGATCCTCGTCGCCGACCCCGTCTACCTCCGCAAGCGCATAGACCCCGTGACCTCCACGGTCAACGCGCTGCTCGACGGGCCGACCAACTGGCTGGACCCGGTGGCCGCGACGGCCTTCCCGACCGGCGCCAAGGTCGTGGACCAGCGGCTCTCCGTGGACGACTCCAACGCCCTGAAGATCCGGCTGAACGGGAAGGCCGCGGGCGCCAACGAGACGCAGTGCACGCGCATGGCCGCGCAGCTCCTCTACACCGTCCAGGACCAGTCGGCGAAGGTCGCAGAGGTGGTGCTGCAGCGGGAGAACGGCTCGCAGATGTGCTCGCTGGGGCGGGAGGAGGCGCGCAAGTACGCCCCCGACCAGGCCGCCGGGCTCGGCGCCGACCAGCAGTACTTCGTGGACGCGCAGCACCGCATGGTGAGTCTCGCCGACGGCGACGAGGAGCCGCGCCGCGTGCCGGGGCCCTTCGGCAGTGACAGCGCCCTGCAGCTGCGGTCGGTGGCTGTGGACCGCAAGGAGAGGCACGCTGCGGGCGTCGCCAACAACGGCCAGACGCTGTACGTCACCGGCATGGAGTCGGGAGCGGCGCTGGGAGACCCGCGGGTGACCTCCGCGCGCGGCGGGCCGAAGGCCGGGCTGACCGCCCCCAGTTGGGACGGGCTCGGCGATCTGTGGGTCGCCGACCAGGACCCGGACCGGCCGCGGCTGCTGCGGCTGCCCGGCGGCACCGGCACGCCGGAGGAGGTCCAGGTGCCGCGGCTCGACGGGCGCATCACTGGGCTGCGGGTCGCGGCCGACGGGGTGCGGATCGCGCTGCTGGTGACCAAGGGCGACCGCACGAGCCTGAAGCTCGGCCGGGTCGAGCGGCACGGGAGCGCGGGAAAGCTGAGCCTGTCCGTGCAGGAACTGCGCTCCGTGGCGCCGCGGTTGGAACAGGTCGACGCGGTGTCGTGGGCCGGCGGGAGCCGGCTGCTGGTCGCGGGGAACGAGCAGGGCGGGCTGCAGCAGCTGCAGTACATCGACACGGACGGTTCGCTGTCGAACGCCTCCGCGCTGCCCGGGATCACGGGAGTGCGGGGCGTCGCGGCCTCGGAGAGCGCGACGAAGGCACCGGCACTGGTGGCCGAGCGGGACGGCGGGATCGTCCGGCTGCTGCCCGACAGCAACTGGAAGCTGGTGACCAAGGAAGGCTCGGCACCGGTCTATCCGGGCTGACGGCGGGCCCTCTCCCCGGGAGCGGCGGGGCTTCCCCGGCTCCCCGTGCCGGGAGTTTTCCACAGGGGTGGCGGGGCGCCGCGGCCGGCGGGACAGTGGATCTGTGCGCGGATGGTGGCAGGAGATCACGGGCCTGGTGCTGCCGGGCGAGTGCGCGGGGTGCGGGCGGGCGCGGTCCGTGCTGTGCGGGGAGTGCCGGGCGGCGCTGGGCGGGGGCGGTGCGCGGCGCGTCAGACCGGATCCGGAGCCGGCCGGGCTGCCGCCGGTCCATGCGGCAGCGCGGTACGAGGGCGCGGTGCGCGCGGCGCTGATCGCGCACAAGGAGCGCGGGGTGCTGGGGCTGGCGAGGCCGCTGGGGGCTGCCCTGGCGGGTGCGGTGCGCGCGGCGGCCAATGGGCCGGGAAGTGG
>NZ_JBPQTW010000267.1:0-8012 GCF_051386535.1 Streptomyces sp. URMC 127 | reverse complement strand
GACCTGCAGGGCTTCTTGCATGAGCGTCTCCCCGACTACCTCCGCCCCTCGGCCCTCATCTCCCTCGACGCCTTCCCCCTCACCCCCAACGGCAAGATCGACCGTCAGGCCCTGCCCGTTCCTGCCTATGGCACTGCCCACTCCGGTGCAGGTCGCGCACCGCGCACGCCTCAGGAAGAAGTCCTCTGCGGCCTGTTCGCCGAGGTCCTGAACGTTCCCCACGTCGCCCCGGAGGACAGTTTCTTCGACCTGGGTGGCCACTCCCTCCTCGCGACCCGCCTCATCAGCCGCATCCGCACCGTCCTCGGCGTCGAACTCCCGATCCGGGCTCTCTTCGAGACCCCCACCCCGGCAGGTCTTGCGCGTCAGGTGCGGGATGCGGATGGTGCGCGGGCGCCGCTTGCCGTCGTTGAGCGGCCGGAGACGATCCCGTTGTCGTTCGCCCAGCAGCGGTTGTGGTTCCTGCACAAGCTCGAAGGCCCCTCGGCGACGTACAACATGCCTCTCGCTCTCCGTCTCACCGGTGAGATCGACCGCGAGGCCTTGCTGATGGCCGTCCGCGACGTCGTGGCGCGGCACGAGCCGCTGCGCACCGTCTTCCCCGAGGCCGGGGCCGGGGCCGGGGCCCAGGCCGGGAGCGAGACCTGCCAGCACATCCTCCCCCCTGCCCAGGCCGACGTCCCCTGGGACATACGGGAACTGAACGCTCCCGATCTCGCGGACGCGCTCGCAGAGGCTGCCCGCCACCCCTTCGACCTCGCTTCCGAACTTCCCTTGCGCGCCCACCTGTTCGTGATCAGCCCGACCGAGTGTGTCCTGCTGCTCCTTCTGCACCACATTGCGGGTGACGGCTGGTCGCTGGGGCCGCTCGCGCGGGATCTCGTTGCTGCCTACACCGCGCGGCGTGACGGTGCGGTGCCGTCCTGGGAGGCCCTCCCGGTGCAGTACGCGGACTACACCCTCTGGCAGCGCGAACTCCTCGGCGACGAAACCGACCCGACCAGTGCGTTCAGCAACCAGGTTGCGTACTGGACCCGCCAGCTCGCCGATCTGCCGGACCTGCTCGCCCTCCCCACCGACCGTCCGCGGCCGGCCGTGGCCTCGTACAACGGCGATCTCACGGAGCTCAGGCTTGACGCCGACCTCCATCGCGAGATCGTGGAGCTGGCCCAGCGCTGCGGTGCGACGGTGTTCATGGTGTTGCAGGCCGCGATGGCGGGTCTGCTGACGCGTCTCGGTGCGGGGACGGACATCCCGCTCGGCAGTGGTATCGCCGGGCGGACCGACGAGGCGCTCGACGACCTGATCGGGTTCTTCGTCAACACGCTCGTCCTCCGTACCGACACGTCCGGCGACCCCACCTTCTCCGATCTGGTCGGTCGGGTGCGGGAGGCGAGCCTGGCGGCGTACGCGCACCAGGACGTGCCGTTCGAGCACCTCGTCGAGGTCCTCAACCCGCAGCGTTCGACCTCCCACCACCCGCTCTTCCAGATCGCCCTCGTCCTGCAGAACAACGCCCAGGCCGCCTTCGAACTGCCGGGGCCCGGGGTGACGGTGCAGGGCCGGACGGTCGCAACCGGGACGTCCCGCTTCGACCTGTTCTTCAGCCTGACCGAGCGGCGCCGCGCCGACGACGGTGTGGCGGACGGCGTCGAGGGAGTCGTGGAGTTCGCCACCGACCTCTTCGACAAGGCCACGGTCGACGCGCTCGTCAGCAGGTGGATCCACCTGCTGCGGGAGTGGGTCGCGGCGCCCGGCGCGCGGATCGGGGCCGCCGACCTGCTCACTGCCGGTGAGCGGGATGCCGTTCTCGGCACGGCGGCGGAGGCCGCCGGACCCGTGCCCGTGGCGTCCGAAGCGTGGCTCAGCCGGTTCGCTGCTGTGGTGGGGTCGTCGCCGGGTGGTGCGGCGGTGGTGTGTGGTGGTCGGGTGTGGTCGTACGGGGAGGTTGATGCGTGGGCGAATCGGTTGGCGCGTTGGCTGGTTGAGCGGGGTGTGGGTCCGGAGCGGCGGGTGGGGGTGATGTTGCCGCGTTCGGTGGAGCTGGTGGTTGCTGTGCTGGGTGTGCTGAAGGCGGGTGGTGCGTATGTGCCGGTGGACCCGGGGTATCCGGCGGAGCGGATCGCGTTCATGCTGGAGGACTGTGCTCCGTTGCTGGTGCTGGACGAGGAGAGTCTGCCTGCCGATTTGAGCGGTTATCCGGCTACCGATCCCGGAGTACGCGTGGACTCCGGGCATCCTGCCTACGTCATCTACACCTCCGGATCCACCGGCACCCCCAAGGGCGTCGTCGTCCCCCACACCGGCATCGGCACCCTCGCCACCGCACAGCGCGAGCGGTTCGCCGTCGACGCCGGAAGCCGGGTGCTGCAGTTCTCCTCGCCGAGCTTCGACGCCGCGGTGTCCGAGCTGGTCACCACGCTGGGGGCCGGAGCGACGCTCGTCGTGTCCGAGGAGGGAAAGCTCGCAGGCCGGGAACTGCTGAACGCCCTGCGCGAGGAAAGGATCACCCACGTCACCCTGCCGCCCTCGGTGCTCCTCACCCTCGGAACGGGCGACGACCCGGAAGCGGCGCTGCCCGACCTGCGCACCTTGGTCGTCGCCGGCGAGGCTTGCCCGCCGGAGCTGGTGCGCGTCTGGTCGCGCGGCCGGCGGATGGTCAACGCCTACGGGCCGACGGAATGCACGGTCTGTGTCGCGATGAGCGATCCGCTGACCGGGCCGGACGCCCCGATCGGCCGGCCGCTGCCGGGCACGCGCGTGTACGTCCTGGACGAGCTCCTGCGGCCCCTGCCGCCTGGTGTCCCCGGCGAGCTGTACGTATCCGGCTCCGGCCTGGCGTGCGGCTACCTCGACCGGGCCGCGCTCACCGCGCAGCGGTTCGTCGCCGATCCGTTCCGGGGTGACGGCTCGCGCATGTACCGCACGGGTGACGTCGTGCGCTGGACGACGAGCGGGCAACTGGACTACCTGCGTCGCGCCGACGAGCAGGTCAAGGTCCGCGGCTTCCGCATCGAGCCGGGCGAGATCGAGGGTGTGCTGCGCCGTCATCCCGACGTGGGACAGGCGGTCGTCACGGTGCGCGAGGACCGGCCCGGCGACCAGCGCCTCGTCGCCTACGTGGTGCCTTCCGACACGGTGGCTGCCCACGCCGCCGTCACCGATGGCGTTGGTCTCACTCCCACTCCCACCCACGTTGACGCCCAAGCAGCCGCTCAGGTCGCCGAATGGCAGGGCGTCTACGAGTCGCTCTACTCCGCCGTGTCGTTCTCGGGCTGGGGTGAGGACTTCACGGGATGGAACTCCAGCTATTCGGGTGAGCCCATTCCCGCGGACGAGATGCGAGCCTGGCGGGACGCCGCCGTGGAGCAGGTTCTGCGCTGGCGGCCGAAGCGTGTCCTGGAGCTCGGCGTCGGCTCGGGTCTGCTGCTCTCCCGCATCGCGCCCGAGGTCGAGACCTACTGGGGCACGGACTTCTCCGCGGCGGTGATCGAGCGGCTGGCGGGGCACGTCGCGCGTGCGGGGTGGAGCGACCGCGTCGAGCTGCGCGCCCGGCCCGCGGACGACATCGCGGACCTGCCCACCGGGTTCTTCGACACGATCGTGCTGAACTCCGTGGTCCAGTACTTCCCCGGCGGCGACTACCTGACCCGGGTGCTCACGCAGGCCCTGCGACTCCTGGCACCCGGGGGCAGGCTCGTGGTCGGCGACGTGCGGAACGCGGCCACGCTGCGGGCCCTGCGCACCGCCGTCCACCAGTCCCGGCACCCGGGCGAGCGGCCGAGCGCGGTGCGGGCCGCGGTGGACCACGCCGTTCTGACGGAGAAGGAACTCGTCGTGGACCCGGGGTTCTTCACCGCCCTCGCCGCGGCCGAGCCGGCCGTGGGCGCGGTGGACATCCGGCTGAAGCGCGGAATGGTACACAACGAGCTGACCCGGCACCGCTACGAAGTGGTTCTCCACGAGCAGTCCGCCGAACCGTTGGTCGTCCTCGACGCCACGGTCTTGGCCTGGGGGCGGGACCTGCACGCAGTGGAGGAACTCGACGGCGTGCCCTTGGCGTCGCCGATCCGTATCACCGGCATCCCGAACCTGCGCCTCACTGCCGAGGCCGGAGCGTCTGCTACGGCCGGATCATCCGGCGAGGCCGGGCCATCCGACGAGCTGGGTTCGTCCATCGAGACCGGGCCGTTCGGGCCGTCCGGGCCGTCCGGGCCGTTCACCGAGGGCGTCGATCCGGAGGACCTCCACCTCTGGGGAGAGCGTCACGGTCACCTTGTGGTGACCACGTGGTCCACGGCTACGGGAACGTCCACCGGCTTCGACGCCGCCTTTGATGCCGTCATCGTCCCCGGAGGCACTGACCCGACCGCCCCGACACACCCGACCGGCTCCGTACCGCTCGTGCTGCATGGCGTGTACGTACCGCCGCCGGCCCCGTCCGGTGACCGGCCCCACCTCCGTGCCCTCACCAACGACCCGGTCCGGGCCCGCCGCATCGGCAACCTGTCGACGGACCTCCGGGCGTACGCGCAGCGGTCCCTCCCCGAGCACATGCTGCCGTCGGCCGTCGTCGTCCTCGGTTCGCTGCCGCTGACCGCCAACGGAAAGCTCGACCGGAGGGCCCTGCCCGCCCCCGACCACAGCGCGGCGCCGGCGAGCCGGGCGGCGCGCAGCCAGCAGGAAGAGCTGCTCTGCGGTCTCTTCGCCGAGGTGCTGGGCCTGCCGTGGGTCGGGGTGGACGACGGTTTCTTCGACCTCGGCGGGCATTCGCTCCTGGCCACCCGTCTCATCAGCCGCATCCGTACCGCTCTCGGCGTCGAACTCCCCATCCGCGCGATCTTCGAGACGCCGACCGTCGCCGGCCTGGCACAGGCCTTGGACGAGGCCGGCTCGGCCCGTACGGGGCTGACGGCCACCGGGACGCGACCCGACGTGGTGCCGCTGTCGTTCGCCCAGCAGCGCCTGTGGTTCCTGCACAAGCTGGAGGGGCCGTCCCCCTCCTACAACATGCCCCTGGTCCTGCGGCTCTCCGGCGAGGTGGACCGGGAAGCACTGCGGACGGCCGTGCACGACGTGGTGACGCGGCACGAGTCGCTGCGCACCGTCTTCCCCGAGGTGGACGGGCGCCCCCGCCAGGTGATCATCAGCCCGGACCGGGCCCGGCCGGACTGGGAGGAGCGGGACGTCGCCGGGGACGAACTGCCCGCAGCCCTGGCGGAAGCCGTACGGTACGCCTTCGACCTCGGAACCGACATCCCGCTACGGGTGTCACTGTTCGTCTCCGGCCCGTCCGAGTTCACCGCACTCGTGCTGATGCACCACATTGCGGGTGATGGTTGGTCGATGGGTCCGCTGGCGAGGGATCTCGTCGCTGCTTATACGGCCCGGCGGTCGGGTGGTGAGCCGTCGTGGGAGCCGCTGCCGGTGCAGTACGCGGACTACACCCTCTGGCAGCGCGACCTGCTCGGCGACGAGACCGACCCCGGCAGTGCCTTCGCCCGGCAGGTCACGTACTGGAGCCGGCAGCTCGCCGGCCTCCCCGAGCGGCTGAGCCTGCCCACCGACCGTCCCCGCCCGCCCGTGGCCTCCTACCGTGGCGACCTGACCGGCCTGGAACTCGATCCCGGCCTGCACCGCGCCGTGGCGCGGCTGGCCCAGCGCTGCGGCGCGACGGTGTTCATGGTGTTGCAGGCTGCGATGGCGGGTTTGCTGACGCGTCTCGGTGCGGGGACAGACATTCCGCTCGGCAGTGGTATCGCCGGGCGGACGGACGAGGCGCTCGACGATCTCGTGGGGCTGTTCGTCAACACGCTCGTGCTCCGTACCGACACGTCCGGCGACCCCACGTTCACGGATCTGGTCGGTCGGGTGCGGGAGGCGAGCCTGGCGGCGTACGCGCACCAGGACGTGCCGTTCGAGCACCTCGTCGAGGTGCTCAACCCGCAGCGTTCGACCTCCCACCACCCGCTCTTCCAGATCGCCCTCGTCCTGCAGAACACCGAGCAGGCGCGGTTCGAGCTCCCGGACATGACAGTCCGGGCCGAGACGGCGGGCACCGGTACGTCCCGGCTCGACCTGCTCTTCCTCCTCAGCGAGAACTACGGCCAGGACGGCACGCCCGGCGGCGTCGCGGGTTACGTGGAATACGCGACCGACCTGTTCGACAAGGCCACGGTCGACGCGCTCGTGGCGCGGTGGACGCGGCTCCTGCGGCTGTTCACCGACGAACCCGACCTGCCCCTCGGCTCCGTCGACATCCGCAGCGACGCCGAACGCGACCGGGCGCCCGGAACGCGGAACGACACCGGCCGCGGCATATCTGCTTCCACTTCCACCTGGCCGGAGCTGTTCGAGGCACAGGCAGCACGGACGCCGGAAGCGGTCGCGCTGAGCCAGGAGAGCAGCACCGAGACCGCGAACCCGCACGGCAGCACCCGGGACAGCCATGAGCTCTCCTACGCCGAGCTGAACGCCAGGGCGAACCGACTGGCGCACTGGCTGATCGGCCAGGGCGTACGGCCGGAGCAGCCGGTGGCCCTGGCGCTACCGCGGTCGCTCGACCTCTTCGTGGCCGCCGTCGCGGTCCTGAAGGCCGGCGGCACGTACGTACCCCTCGACCCCGAATACCCGTCGGAGCGCCTCGCCTTCATGCTCGGCGACGTCGCCCCGCCGCTGGTCCTCACGAACCGGGACGCCCTCGACCGCCTGCCCGCCGAACCCGCCGCAGGCGCCCGGTACCGGCTGATCGACGATCCGGCCCTCCAAGCCGAAGTGCAGCCCTGCCCTGCGACGAACCCCGGCCCGTCGGACCGCGGAACGCTCGACCCGCGTCACCCCGCCTACGTCATCTACACCTCCGGTACGACGGGCGAGCCCAAGGGCGTCGTCGTCTCGCACTCCGGCATCGCCGGCCTGGCCGCCTCGCAGAACGAGCGCTTCTCCCTGCGCCCCGGAAGCCGGGTCCTGCAGTTCTCCTCGCCCAGCTTCGACGTGTCCTTCGCCGAGCTCTCCGCGGCGCTGCTGTCCGGCGCCACCCTCATCCTGCCCCGGCCCGGCCAACTGGTCGGGACCGCGCTGAAGGACGTCCTCACGGCACAGCGCGTCTCGCACATTCTCATCGCCCCGTCCATCCTGAGCACGATCCCCGTGGACGGAGAGACACAGGGAGAGACGCAGGGAGACGCGTTCGGAGGCGCGCGCGGAGGCGCGTACGGGGACACGCCTCTGCTGCCGGACCTGACGGACCTGATCATCGGCGGCGAACCCTGCCCCGAAGACCTCCTCGCCCGGTGGTCGCCGGGCCGCCGCGTGGTCAACGCCTTCGGACCCACCGAGTGCACGGTCTCCGTCACCACGAGCGAGCCGCTGACCGGCCCCGCGGCCCCCATCGGGCTGCCGGTCGCCGGTACCGGGGTGTACGTACTGGACGACCGCCTGCGTCCCGTACCCCCCGGCGTACCCGGCGAACTGTACGTATCCGGGCCCGGCCTCGCCCGCGGCTACCTCAATCAGACCGGCCTCACCGCGGGGCGCTTCGTCGCCGACCCCTTCCGGGCCGACGGCTCCCGCATGTACCGCACCGGAGACCTCGGGCGCTGGACCGCCGACGGTCAACTCGAGTACGCGGGCCGCGCCGACGACCAGATCAAGGTGCGCGGCTACCGCGTCGAACCCGGGGAGGTCGAATCCGCGCTGCGCCGGCACCCCGAGGTCTCCGAGGCCGTGGCCGTCGTCCGCGAGGACCGGCCCGGCGACAAACGTCTGGTCGCCTACGTCGTCCCGGACGCCGACACGATGCCCGTCCGGGGTGCGGACGACCAGGTGACGGAATGGCGGGGCGTCTACGACTCGGTCTATTCCCAGAACAGCTCCGCAGCCTGGGGTGAGGATTTCACGGGGTGGAATTCGAGTTATTCGGGTGGTCCTATTCCCTTGGGTGAGATGCGGGCGTGGCGGGATGCTGCGGTGGGGCAGGTGTTGCGGTGGGGGCCGCGGCGTGTGCTGGAGAT
>NZ_JBPQTW010000266.1:0-8070 GCF_051386535.1 Streptomyces sp. URMC 127 | reverse complement strand
TCCGCGACATCGTCCGCGACATCGTCCTCGACGCCGACGGCATCCCCCTGTCCGGCCTGATCGCCCTGCCCGCGGCGGAGATCTCGATCTTGCTGACGTCGAGGGTGGCGCCCTGGCCCCACAGCCGGTTGCCGGCCTGGCTGGTCTCGTCGAGGAAGGTCTGCCGGGTGGGCGCGCCCTTGCGGGGGTCGAAGTAGTCGACGACGGAGTCGATGTGCACCAGGCCCCTGCTGTCGCTGCCGACGGCGCCGTCGAGGAGCGTGAAGGTGGACACGCCGCAGTTGAGCTGGCGCGGGTGGACGACCTCTTCGGTGCCGCCGTGGTCGAGCGTCATGTACTTGCGGTCCAGCGCCCGGGTGCCGATGCCCTTGACGTTCAGGACGCTCTTGCCGTTGACCGTCCAGGTGACGCTGGAGTTGGCGCTGTCGACCGAGATGAGCAGGGAGTCCTTCTGGGTGCTGCTCGCGCGGTCCGCGACGGGGACGGCGTACGAGTAGGCGGCGTAGGTCGTGCCGGGCATGCGCAGCCGCTCGTAGATCGCGTAGACCTTCTTGTTGGTCACGAAGAAGTCGAAGATGACGGCGGACTGGGCGTCGGAGACGACCATGGCGCCGGCGGCCAGGCGCGGGTCGGACTGCGGGTCGGCGACGGCCGCGCCGAAGGGGTGCCGCTCGGTGCCGGTCGTGGTGGCCGACATGCTGGTGGTGCAGTTGAGGAAGCCGGTCTTGGGGGTGTCGAAGCCCGGGTAGCCGGCCGCGGAGGTGTTCTTGGGGCGGGCGCCCCACTTGACGTGGTCCCAGGTGCCGTTGCCGCCCTGGGACTGGGGGGCGCTGGTGGAGGCGAACGCCGGCTTGCCGGTCACCGGGTCGGTGCCGGTCGGCACGACCTTCAGGCCGCCGCCGGAGTTGGTGCTCGTGATGCCGTCGCCGGTGGCGAAGCCGCTGGTCGGCTGGGTCTCCCAGCGCGCGCCCGTGCCGCTGGTGGCGAAGCCGTAGCGGAAGTCGTCGTAGAAGAGCGTGCGCGGCGCGCCCGAGTCCGGCACGTCGGTGGCCTGGGCGCCGGTAGGCAGCAGGGCGATGCCGATGGCGGCCGCCGCCACGGCGACGGCGGTCTTCACCTTGTAGGTGGCTTTCATGGTCTGACTCCGTGGTCCGGTGCGGGAAGTGGTGGAGGAGCGTGCGGTGCGGCGTGGGGGGCGTGAAACGAACGGCAGGCGCCCCGTGGCTCGGATGAGCCACCGGGCGCCTGCCGGTGCGAGGGGAGAACGTGCCGGGGGTCAGCCCTGGAGGGCCGGGTAGTCCGTGTAGCCCTTGGCGTCGCCGCCGTAGAACGTGGCGCGGTCGGCCTCGTTGTACGGGCCGCCGGCCGCGAGGCGGGCGGGCAGGTCGGGGTTGGCGAGGAAGCGGGCGCCGAAGGTGAGGACGTCGGCGGTGCCGTCCTCGATCAGGTGCAGGTCCTCCTGGCCGGTCGGGCGGTCGCCCGTGCGCGGGTTGAGGAAGAACGGGCCGTTGAACTCCTTGCGGACGCGCAGCATGAGCTCGTGGTCGGCGTCCTCCTGGAAGTGCAGGTAGGCCAGGCCGAACTTGTTCAGCTCCTCGACGAGCGCGAGGTAGGTGGGCTCCGCGTCCGGCTCGCTGATGTCGTTGAACGGGACCGCGCCGATGCGGATGGCGGTGCGCTCGGCGCCGATCTCGGCGACGACGGCCTTGACGGTCTCGACCGCGAAGCGGATGCGGTTCTCGACGGAGCCGCCCCACTCGTCGGTGCGCTGGTTGGCGTTGGGCGCGAGGAACTGGTGGATGAGGTAGCCGGTCGTGCCGTGCAGCTCGATGCCGTCGAAGCCGGCGGCGATCGCGTTGCGGGCGGCCGTGGCGAAGTCGGCGATGGTCTGCCGGATCTCCTCGCCGGTGAGGGCGTGCGGGGTGACGAAGTCCTTCAGGCCCTCGGGGGTGAAGACCTGGCCGGTGGCGGCGACGGCGGACGGGCCGACCGGGACCAGGCCCTCGGGCAGCAGGACCGGGTGGCCGACGCGGCCGGCGTGCATCAGCTGGGCGAAGATGACGCCGCCCTCGGCGTGCACGGCGTCCGTCACCACGCGCCAGGCGTCGACCTGGGCCTGGGAGTGCAGGCCCGGGGTGAAGGGGTAGCCCTGGCCCACCGCGGAGGGCTGGATGCCCTCGGTGATGATCAGGCCGGCCGAGGCGCGCTGGGCGTAGTACTCCGCGGTCAGCGCGGTGGGCAGGCCCTCGGTCGCCCGGCTCCGGGTCATCGGGGCCATGACGATGCGGTTCGCCAGGCGCACGGAGCCGATGTGGATCGGGTCAAAGGCAGTGGTCATGATCCGGTTCCTTCACACGTTTATGTGGCGGGCCAAGTAAGTGCACTGTAGCAGGGTTGTTGGCCCGACAACAATTGGTCGAACAAGTAATCTGCGGGGCGGGTCGGCCGGCGGGCGGGGCCGCGAGGGTCCGGCGGAATTCCCGGCCACCGAGGCCGACGCGGTCGCCGGAAACCGCCGGGACGGCTCAGCGTTGCGGCTGAGGCGCGGATGCCGCCGCGGGCTGCGGCAGTTGGTCCGCCGACGCCGTCCCCGTGGCCCGCATCGGCAGCAGCGCCAGCAGGACGACCGCCGCGATGCCCGCGGCCGTCAGGAATCCCGTGGTCAGCGACGTGGCCGCGATCAGCGGGCCGAAGACCAGGGGCGAGACGAACTGGCCGAGGAAGCTGAACGTGCCCGACAAGGACGTGGCCCGGCCGCGCAGTTCGGCCGGCGCGCCCTCGCCGATGAGGACGGTCAGCGCCGGGAACGACATGCCCTGGCCCAGTCCGAAGAGCGCGGAGGCGACCAGCAGCAGCGCGGACTGCTCGACCGTGGCCAGCAGCACGAAGGCCAGCGCCCAGCAGGCGGCGGAGACCTTCAGCAGCACCGGGTAGCCGAGGGCGCCGCGCAGCCGGGCGTAGACCAGCCCGACCAGGCTCATCAGCACCGTCATCACGACGTTGTAGAGCGCCACCACGAAGGGCTCGGTGACGCCGAGCTCCGCCAGCCGCTGGGGCTGGAAGACGCCGAGCGCGTAGAGCAGCACGGACGCGGTGGCCTGCACGAGGTAGAAGCCGAGGAGGGCGGGGTTGGCGCGCAAGAGCCGCAGGACGCCGCCTCCGCCCGCCGGACGGCCTCCGCCCGCGGCCTCCGCGGGGAGGGCCCACAGCGTGGCGAGGCCGACGGGGATGCCGACGAGGTAGATGCCGAAGGGGGCGTGCCAGGAGACGCCGCCGAGCCCGCCGCCGATCAGCGGCCACACCACGCCGCCGAGGCTGATGGCGGTGGCCCGCCAGCCCATCACCCGGTCGCGCTCGGGCCCCTGGTAGAAGGAGAGCAGGGCGACGGTGGTGCCGGCGAAGACGGCCGCCGCGCCGACGCCGAAGACGATGCGCGTGGCGATCAGCAGCCAGTACGAGTCGGTCACGAGGCCGGCGCCGCCGGCGACGCCGTAGAGGACGAGGCCGCCCGCGAGCGGCAGGCGGATGCCGTGGCGGTCGATGAGCCGGCCGACGAGCGGGCTCGCGACGGCCAGGGACAGGCCGTGGGCGGTGAGGATCAGGCCGGCCGCGGTGCCGCTCACGCCGAGTTCACCGCGGATCACCTCGACGACGGGCATGAGGATCGCGCCGGCCATCACGGTGAGCGTCGAGGCGAGCAGGAGGACGGTCAGGACGGCCGGCCGCTGCGCGGTGGCCGCCGCCGGAGTGGGTGAACTCATCGGAAACCTCGGTGGGTTGTCTTCAAGGAAGCGCACGGGGGACGGGGGAGGAAACGCACGGCGCGACCGGGCCGGGCCGCCGGGTCAGGCCGCCAGGTCAGGCCGCGAAGGGGCGCTTCTCGCGAGCCTCGCGCAGGGACCGCGCCCACCACACGAGCTGGTTGAGCATGGCCTTGGCCGCCAGGGCGATGCCCTCGGGGTCCTTCGGCCGCCCCTCGTCGTCGAACTGGTCCCAGACGTTGGCGAAGCTGACGCTGTCGCGCAGGGTGACCGCGTGCAGCTCGGAGAAGACCAGGCGCAGTTGCTCGACGGCGCGCAGCCCGGCCGAGCGGCCCCCGTAGCAGACGAAGGCGACGGGCTTGGCGTGCCACTCGTCCACGTGCCAGTCGATCGCGCTCTTGAGGACGGCCGGGTAGGCGTGGTTGTACTCGGCGGTGATGACGACGAACGCGTCGGCGGCCGCCAGGCGGGGGGAGATCCCCGCGAGCCGCTCGGCGGCCTCGGCGCTCGGCGGCCGGGTGACCAGGACGGGGAGGCCGGCCTCGGGGAGGCTGACGACGTCGATGTCGAACCCGCCGAACCTCCGGGCCTCCGCGACGAACCACTCGGCCACGGCGGGGCCGGTCCTGCTCTCGGGGCCGCTGCTGGTGAGCACGGCGAGGCGAATGCGCCCTTGTGACATGAGTGGCCTTTCGGGGAGAGGGGGCGGGGAGGACGTCAGGCGCCGGCCGGCCGCGGCGCGGCCCAGCGCAGCGCGGCGGACTCGAACTGCAGGCCGCCGTGGCTGGCCGCGCCGCGGACGTCGCGCCAGATCCGCTGCAGGGGGCTGCCCTCGGCCTGGGCGCGGGTGCCGGCGCCGCGGAAGAGGCGGTCGACGGCTCCGGAGAGGATCTCCACCGCGAGCGCGCAGTCGCGCGAGCCGCGGGCGGTCTCCTCGGCGGTGACGCCGCCGCGGTCGGCGGTCGCCGCGGCGCGCAGCAGCAGCAGCTCGGCCGCGTCGATCTCGCCGGCGGAGCGGGCGATGTCCACGCGGACGGAGTCCTTGGGGGGCTTGGCCGAGGACAGGGAGGCGGAGACGACCGCGAGGGCGGCGCGGGCGGCCCCGAGGATGGGCGCGGCGAAGGTCAGGCTGTTGACCGCGAGCCACGGGGCCGCGTACACCGGCTCGTCCGAGGCCTGGTTACCGGCCATCAGGTCGGCGAAGGGGAAGGAGCGGTGGGCCGGGACGAAGGCGCGCTCGACGGTGAGGGCGTGGCTGCCGGTGGCGCGCATGCCCAGGGTGAACCAGGTGTCCTCGAAGGTGTAGTCCGCGCGCGGGACGGCGAAGAAGCGGGCCTCGCCGGCGTCCGTGGTGGCCATCAGCAGGGCCCACTCGGAGAATTCGACGCCGCTGACGAAGCTCCACGTGCCGGACAGCTCCCAGCCGCCGTCGACGGGCTCGGCGACGACCTGGGAGACCAGGCCGGCCACCAGGCGGGTGCCGGGGCCGTCCGCCCAGACGTCGGCCCGGCCCTCGGCCGGCAGGAAGCCCGCGAAGCGGCCGGTGTGCGCCATGAGCGAGCCGACCCAGGCGGCGGAGGGGCACTCCTCGGCCACGGCGGCGACGGCGCGGGTGACCTCGGTGAAGGAGACGGGCGCACCGCCGGACTCCGCGGGCACGAAGGCACGGCTGAACCCGGCGTCGGCGAGCGCGTCGACCACCTCGGGGCGCAGCCGGCGGCCGGCGTCGGCCTCGACCGCGCCTTCCCCGGCGACCCGGGCGGCCTTGGCGGCGGCGGACAGCAGCTCGGTCTGGGTGGGCATCGTGGTGTTACCTCCGTGAGTGGTGTGCTGCGTGCTTCCGCGTCGGCTCGGCGGCGGGCCGGACGGTCGTGCGTCCGGCAACGGGGCCCCGGCAATTCGAAATAGTGCGGTGAACGCTACTGATGAGCTTCTTCGACGCGGCTTTTGTTTTCAAGCGGGTGCGCGTCAGATCTCCGTGAACTCTTTGTCACGCACCGGTGAGAGAAATTCAGGCCTATTCCGCGGGGCGCTCTGCGGCCGGTGCGGAGGGTGCGGCCAGGCTCCACACGAGCCGGTAGCGGGGGCAGCCCACGCCCCGGACGCCGGGTGTCGCGCGGGTCGTGGCACCGGCCTCCTGGAGCGTGGCGCTGTGCAGGGACTGCTCGTGGAGCTCCTCGGAGGTCCACTCGGCGTAGTTGAGGATCCGGGTGCCGTCGGTGCTGAAGTGGAAGTGGGCGGCGACCAGTCCGGGCAGCGGGCGGGAGAGCGGGCCGGCGACGAGGGTGTCGATGATGGCGCGCTGCCGCTCGGGACCGTCGACGTCGAAGAGCGGGGTGGCGATGCAGGCGGGGACGGCGGTGGCGCTGCGGCCGGGCCCGATGGTGCGGTAGCGGCGGAAGGCCAGCGGCTCGGAGCGTTCGAGGTCGGCGGGGGTCTCCCCCACTCCGTGGATCATCACCGGGCCGTGGGCGGCGGCGTGCCGGAGGCTCGCGGCCCGGTCCGTCCACTGCGCGTAGGCCATGACGGCGGCGCCGTCGGTGCCGGCGTAGAAGCTGAGGGAGAGCAGGCCGCCGGGCAGCGGCCGGGCGCGCCACGCGGCGAGCGTGGCCCGCGCGGCGGCGCGCTGGGCCTGCGGGGAGCCGGCGTGGCGGGTGCTGACCAGTGCCACGCCGGCGTCGGGGCGGGTGATGTCCGGGAATTCTCCGCGGGCGGCGGCGTCGAATTCACCGGGGAATTCGGCGGCGTCCGGGAATTCGGCGGTGTTTTCGGTACGGGCTGCGGTGCGGGGCGCCATGCGGATGTCTCCAGTTCTCGCGGCCGGGAAACGCACAGGCCGGCCGCTGCGCCCCCGGGGGATCGGGGCGCGGCGACCGGCCTGAGTTCAGGGTGGGAAGGCGAGTTCCCGGCGGTGCTGCGTGCGGTGCTCGTTCGCCGTCGTGGCGGCGGCCGTTACTTCGCGGGGGCAGTTACTTCGCGGGGGCGGTCCAGTTCTTGGCCACCCACTGCTCCAGGGTGATGAGGTCCGGGCGGCTCGCGCGCAGGGCGGGCAGGTCCGCGATGTAGCCGTGGTCGTTGAACCAGCCGAACATGATCGCGGCCTCCTCGCTGAAGGCGCGCAGCGCGTCGGCGGGCTGGGAGACGAAGCGGACGGGCTCGCCGGCGGCGCGGGCGAAGACCTCGGCCATCTGCGGGCCGGTGAGGGCGTCACCGGCGATCTCGATCTGCTTGCCGATGTACTCGGCGGGGTTGTCGAAGGCGTCGGCGGCGAAGACGCCTATGTCGTCGGTGGCGATCATCTGCAGGACGGTCTGCGGCTCCAGCGCGAGGGTGAGGACGAGCTCGCCGTCGACGCGGGCCGGGCCGATGCCGGCGAAGTTGGACAGGAACATGGTGGGGCGCAGCACGGTGGCGGGCAGGCCCAGGGCGGCGATGTGCCGCTCGATCTCGCCCTTGCTCTCGAAGTGCTCGACGCCGCTGTTGCGCTCCGCGCCGCCGACCGAGCCGTAGACGAAGTGGGTGACGCCCGCGCGGTGGGCGGCGTCGGCGACGGCCTTGCCCTGGCGGATCTCGCCCGCCGAGCCGTCGGGGCCCTCGAAGGTCTGCACGCTGTAGACGCCGTAGGCGCCGGCGAGCGCGGCGTCGAGGGAGGCGGCGTCCTCCATGTCGCCCTTGACCAGCTCGGCACCGGCCGCGGCCAGGGCCTCGGCGCCGGCCGACTGCGGGTCGCGGACCACGGCGCGCACCGTGCGGCCGCGGCGCAGCAGCTCACGGGCGACCGCTCCGCCCTGCCGGCCCGTGCCGCCGAAGACCACGATCACTTCCTCGCGTGCAGACACCGCACACACAACCTTTCCGAAAAAACGACGAACGATGACGGAACCGCAAGGGGCGGCGACGAGCGACGCCGCCCATTGCTTGGTGCCACAACAATATTGATTGGTCGACCATGTGTCTACCGGTCCGGCCGGTGGATTTTCCGGATCCGCCCCGGTAACCTGTGGCCCGCCAAATAACGGGGGGACGGAAGGGACAGCCATGAAGGAGTACGGCGAGGTCAGCCATCTGGTCACCCGGGTCGCCCGCGCGCACTGGGCGGCCGCGTCCTCACTGCTGCAGCGGTGCGGCCTCTACCCGGGACAGGAGCTGCTGCTGATGCAGCTGTGGGAGACCGACCACCAGTCCCAGACGAGCCTGGCCAAGGCCCTCCGGCTCGACCCCTCCACCGTCACCCGGACCGTGCAGCGCCTCCGTGCGCTGGCGCTCGGACATCCCCTTCGTCGTCAGCGCCTCCAGCTCCGCCCAGGAC
>NZ_JBPQTW010000265.1:0-8126 GCF_051386535.1 Streptomyces sp. URMC 127 | reverse complement strand
CGAACCCGGAAGCTAAGCCTTTCAGCGCCGATGGTACTGCATGGGGGACCGTGTGGGAGAGTAGGACGCCGCCGAACTAATGTTGAGAAAAGCCCTGGTGGGAACCTTGAGTTCCTGCCAGGGCTTTTCTGCGTTTACCCGAGCGCTCACGAGAGGAGCCGGCGGTCCCATGGCATCCCTGGCTGATTTCGAAAAGCACCGCCCCCAACTCTGGGCCGTCGCCTACCGGCTCACCGGATCGGTCGCCGACGCCGAGGACGCGCTTCAGGAGGCATGGCTCCGCTGGCAGCTGCTTCCCGAGGAGGAAGCCGCCAACCCCGCCGCCTATCTGACGACCGTTGTCAGCCGCATCTGCCTCGACCAGCTCGGCTCTGCCCGCTCCCGCCGCGAAACCTACGTAGGCCCATGGCTGCCGGAGCCCGTCCTCGGCGCAGTTCCTGGCCCCGAGGACCGGGTCACCCTGGATGAATCCATCGGACTTGCGCTGCTGACCGTGCTGGAGAAGCTCACGCCGGCAGAGCGGACGGCGTTCATCCTGCACGATGTCTTCTCCGTGCCGTTCACCGAGATCGCCGAAATCGTCGGGCGCACGCCGGCCTCCGTACGGCAGCTGGCTTCCCGCGCGCGGAAGCGCGTGCGCGCCGAGTCTCCGCGGTGTTCGGTCGACCGCGCCGCTCACCGGCGTACCGTCGACGCTTTCCTCGCCGCCGTGATGAACGGCGACTTCGAGAGTCTCCTGTCCGTCCTGGACCCGGATGTCGTCTGGCGTTCGGACGGCGGCGGGAACGTCTCGGCCGCGCGCCGTCCTATTTGCGGCAGCGAGAACGTCGCCCGCTTCGCCCAGGGCATCGTCCGCCGCTTCGACCCGCTGTCGATGCGGGTGGTGGTGCGGGACGTCAACGGCGCACCCGGCATCGTCTCCGTCGACCTGGCCCACGGCCGGGTGTTGGTGATCGCGTTCGCTGTGCACGAGGGGCGGATCACCGAGGTGTACGCCGTCGCCAACCCGGAGAAGCTCCGGCACGTCGACCCGGCGGGACTGTGACTGTCACACTTCGGTGCTCTGTTTCGTCGTGTAGGTATGACGCCCCGACCTGACATCGCCGTCCTCGGCGCCGGCTATGCCGGCCTCACCGCCGTCCTGAGGCTGGCGCTGAACCCCCGTCTCGCCGTCACCCTCGTCGATCCCAGCGACCACTTCACCGAGCGCGTCCGTCTGCATCAACTGACCGTCGGCCGCCCGGAGATGAGCGTCGCGCACCCGCTGTCCTCACTCCTCCGAGGCACCCGGATCCGGCACATCGCCGCCCGCGCCGTCGACCTGGACCTCGTACGCAGGCAGCTCCGTACGGACGACGGCCGGACTCTCTCCTACGAGCGGCTCGTCTATGCCCTCGGCAGCGTTACGGACACCCGCGGCACAGGCGACACCGACGACACAGGCGGTACAGGCGCCGCTCAAGGTGCATGCAGTGCGGGAGAGGCGCGGGAGCAGGAGCGCGCCTACACCGCGGAGTCGGCGGCCGAGCTGGGCAAGCGGCTGCTCGACGGGCCGGGGCGGCTCGCCGTCGTCGGCGGCGGGCTGACCGGTATCGAACTCGCCGCTGAGATCGCCGAATCCCACCCCGAGTGGGAGGTCCGGCTCCTCACCGCGGGCGTTCTCGGCGCAGGCCTGTCCGGTAAGGGACGCAGGCATGTCCGTACGACTCTGCGCGCGATGGGCGTGCAGGTCCGGGAAGGGCAGCGGGTCGCCTCGGCCGACGACGTCGACGCGGACGTCACCGTCTGGGCGGCGGCCATGCGGCCGCGCACCGAGCTCGCGGCCGCGGCCGGCCTTGAGCTCGACGCCGCGGGCCGGATCGTGGTCGACCGCACGCTCCGGTCGGCCACGGATCCGGCCGTCTACGCAGCCGGCGATGCGGCGGGCACTTCCCTCCGCATGGCGTGCGCGACCGCGATGCCCACGGGCGCGCACGCCGCGGCCTCCGTTCTCGCCGACCTCGGGTCTCGGCCGGCGGAGCCGCTCGCCTTCCGCTACGTCATGCAGTGCATCAGCCTCGGCCGCACCGACGGGCTCATCCAGCCGGTGCACGGTGATGACTCACCGCGCAGTTCCGTCCTGACCGGGCGGCCGGCGGCCTTCGTCAAGGAGCAGGTTGTCCGCTCCACGGTCCGGAGCCTGCGTGTGGCGGCGAGCCTGGCGCGTGCCCGGTAGCCACCGGGCCACGGGATTCGGCGTTGCGCTCCGCCCACGCGGTGAGTGCCGACCGGCAGGCGTGGTCCATGTGCCGCAGGCCGCTCAGGTCGAGTTCCACCGGTTGTCCCGAGCCCCGTTGTCCCGAGCCGGGTTGTCCCGAGCCCGGGAGGGTGGCCTCCAGCTCGTCGAGGATCTTGGGCAGCCGGAGGAAGTTCGCGTTGCCCAGGACCCGGACGTGCACCGTGCCGTCCTCGGCTGTCCGCGTCTCCACATGGACGTGCGAGGTCTCCCACGCGGCCTTGGCTACGGCCATCAGCAGGCCGATGATGACGCCCTCGAAGAGGTTGGTCGTCACGATGGCCCCTGTGGTCACCACGAGCACTACGGCTTCACCGCGGTGCTCGTGCCAGAGCCGGATGACGTCCCGTACGGGCAGGAGCTTCCATCCCGCGTGCATCAGCACCCCCGCGAGTGCCGCCACGGGGATGACTTCGAGGGCCCAGGGGAGGAACGCGGCGAAGAGCAGCATCCAGGCGCCGTGCAGGACGCGCGACGCCTTGGTCCGCGCGCCGGCCCGGACGTTGGCCGAGCTGCGCACGATGACCGCCGTCATCGGCAGGGCGCCGAGCGCCCCGCACACCGTATTGCCGGCGCCCTGCGCGATGAGCTCCTTGTCGTAGTCCGTGCGCGGGCCTTCGTGCAGGCGGTCGACGGCGGCGGCGCTGAACAGCGTCTCCGCCGAGGCGATCAGGGCGAAGGCCAGGACGGTGCCCAGGACGCTCATCTCGCCGAGCCGCGCGAAGTCCGCGCTGCCCGGCGGCTGGATCGCTTCGAGCATGCCGTCCACTTCGATCCGGGCCACCGGCAGGTCGAGGCCGGCGACCATGCCCGTGGCCAGGGCGACCGCCGCCAGAGGGGCGGGGAGGAACTGGGCGCCGCGCTGCCAGCGGGGCCACAGCACGAGGACGGCGATCGTGCCGGTGGCGACCGCCGCGGCGGTCAGGGCGTCGTCCGAGATCAGCGTGTTGATGATCAGGTCGGGGATGCCCATGAGCTTCTCCGTGCCGCCGCCGGGCGGACGGGTGTCGGCCATGGCGTAGATCTGGCCGGCCATGAGGACCAGGCCGATGCCGCCCAGCATGCCCTGGACGACGGCCACGGAGATCGCCCTGAACCACCGGCCCAGGCGCAGCAGCCCCATGGCGATCTGCAGCAGGCCCGCGGTGAGGACCAGTGCGCCGAGCGCGGTGAGCCCGAAGTCGCGCACCGCCTCGTACACGAGCACGGTCAGCCCTGCGGCCGGGCCGCTGACCTGCATGCTGCTGCCCGGCAGCAGCCCGGTGAGGAGTCCGCCGACCACGCCGGTGACCAGCCCCAGTTCCACCGGCACGCCCGAGGCGACGGCGATGCCGACGGAGAGGGGTACGGCGATCAGGAAGACGACGAGGGAGGCGGTGACGTCGGCACGGAGATCACGGCGCAGGCTGCTTCGGCCGGAGCCTGAGCGCTTGGTGCCACCGGCTGAGCCAGCTGAGCCGACAGAGCTGTCGGCACTGCCGGAGCCGTCGGAGCTGCCGGAAGGGTTTGACCGGAGCTTGGTCCAGGAGAGCACTTTGCGGGCATGCCTGAGGGGTATTTTGTCCACGAGGATCTGCCTCCAGCGCGTGGCGTCGCGCAGCGATGTGGTCGTCGATCGTTGCGTGTCGGAGCCTGTTGGACCTGGTCGGACCTGGTTGGACCTGTGGGACCTGGTTGGACCTGTTGGACCTGTGCAGTGGGTCTGGACTTGTGCAGCGTGTCGGGTGTGTGAATGCCGGGCCGTACGAGTGGAGACGTACGGGCAGCGAGACGTCGGGGTGAGGACCGGCCGGACGGGAGAGGGTGACGGAGTGTGCCGTGGACACCCGCGGTCATTCTGTCCAAGTGGCCAATGCCCGGGGAGCGTTCGCGCGTTACCACGATGTAAACGCTGTGGTGGCCGGCCGGAATCCGCTCGTCCCATCGCTCCGGCGCGGACCCCCGTGGGCTTACCGGTGGACTGCGCCCGGCGCACGTCGTGCGCGCGGGGTGCAAAGATGACCGGACACGCCCCCGACCAGCGAAAACCAGCGAAGAGGTGGAGTTCGTGACCCAGAAAGTCGCCGTCCTCGGTACCGGAAAGATCGGCGAGGCGCTGCTGAGCGGCATGATCCGCGCGGGCTGGTCGACCGACGACCTCCTGGTCACCGCCCGCCGCCCCGAGCGCGCCGAGGCGCTCCGTGCCCGGTACGGCGTCGAGACGGTCACCAACGCCGAGGCCGCCAAGTCCGCCGACACGCTCATCCTGGCCGTGAAGCCGCAGGACATGGCGGCGCTCCTCGGCGAGCTCGCCCCCCACCTGCCCGCCGACCGGCTGGTCATCAGCGCGGCGGCCGGCGTGCCCACGTCCTTCTTCGAGGAGCGGCTGCCGGGCGGCAATCCCGTGGTGCGCGTCATGCCGAACACCCCCGTCCTGGTGGACGAGGGCATGTCGGTGATCTCCGGCGGCACCCATGCCACGGAGGACCATCTCCTGCGCACCGAAGAGATCTTCAAGCCCGTCGGCAAGACGCTCCGGGTGCCCGAGTCCCAGCAGGACGCGGCCACGGCGCTGTCCGGCTCGGGGCCGGCGTACTTCTACTTCCTCGTCGAGGCGATGACCGACGCGGGCATCCTCCTCGGCCTGCCGCGGGACAAGGCCCACGACCTCATCGTCCAGGCCGCCATCGGAGCGGCCGTCATGCTCCGCGACAGCGGCGAGCACCCGGTCAAGCTCCGCGAGGCGGTCACCTCGCCGGCCGGAACCACGATCAACGCCATCCGCGAGCTGGAGAAGCACGGGGTGCGCCACGCGCTGATCGCCGCCCTGGAGGCTGCCCGCGACCGTAGCCGGGAGCTGGCGTCGGGCGAGGGGTGATGAGCCCGGCCCGGTCCTGAACGTACTTCCTGACCAGGGCTGACCGGTCTGACCCGGGCACTGGCCAGGGCTGACCCGGGCACTGGCCAGGGCTGACCGGGGCGCTGGCCAGGGCCGACCGGGGCCGACCGGGGCCGACCAGGCTGAGCCGGGCTGCTCAGGCCCGGGCCACCAGCGCCGCCGTCGGCACGATCTTCGCGAAGCCGGCGGCGTGCAGGTTCGTCGCCGTGGCCCGGAACAGCTCGTCCGCCGTGAGCGTCTCCCCGTCCGGGCCGACCGCGTCGAACGTGTACGTCGCGTCGACCGGCACGATCACGTCGTACCCGAGGTTTCCGCCCATCCGGGCGGTCGTCTCCACGCACCAGTTCGTCATGATGCCGATGACGACCAGCTGCCGGATCCCGGCCTCGTCCAGCCAGCGCCCCAGGTCCGGCGTGCCGAGGAACGCCGAGTTCACCGTCTTGGTGACCAGCAGCTCCGGCCCGCTGCCCTTGCCGCGCCGCTGCTCGACGAAGTCCTGCAGGTCGTTTCCCCGCCGGCCCGGACGCAGCGGCGAGTCGGGCTTGGGCGAGTCGTGCCGTACGAACACCACGGGCCTGCCCGCCTCCTGCCAGGCGTCGATCAGCTGCGCCATGTTGTCCTCGGCGGCAGGGTTGTTGCGAGGCGGGAAGTGCTCCTTCTCGTTCCAGGCGTTCTGGACGTCGATGACGACGAGGGCGGCATTGTCGCTGATACGGATGTTCTGTGCGCTGTTCATGCTGACGATCCTTGTCGCCGCCGCGGGACGGGCACAGTGGCGGAAGTGACCCTGTTCGATGGATTGCTGCCAAGCAGGATCCCGGCAGGATGGTCCCCATGCAGCCAGCGCAGCGCATCGCCCTCGTGGCCTTCCCCGGCATCCGCGCCTTCGACGTCGCCGTCATCACCGAGGTCTGGGGCGTCGACCGCACCGACCGCGGCGCTCCCCGCTTCGCGCTGCGTCGCTACGGTGCCGGCCGGGCACCCGTGGCCATGCCCGGCGGGCTGACCCTCACGCCCGACCAGGACCTCGACGCCCTGAACGGCTTCGGCGCGAGCGATCTCGTGGTCGTCCCCGGCGTGGACGACCACCTGGCCCCGGTCCCCGGAACCGTCCTCACCGCGCTGCGCAGCGCCCACGGCGCGGGCGTCCCGGTCGCCGCCCTCTGCGGCGGAGCCTTCGTCCTCGCCCAGGCCGGTCTGCTCGACGGCCGTCGTGCGGTCACCCACTGGAACCTCACCGGACTCCTGGCCCGCACCCACCCCGGCGTTCAGGTTGTCCCCGACGCCTTGTTCGTCGAGGACGGCGGCGTGTGGACCGCGGCCGGCGTCGCCGCCGGCATCGACCTCTGCCTCCACCTGGTCCGTACGGCCCACGGCGCCGAGGCGGCGGCGACCATCGCACGCTCCATGGTCACCGCCCCCTTCCGCACGGGCACCCAGGCCCAGTTCGTCGAACAGCCCACGCCCTGCTCCGACCGCGAGGCCGACGCCCTGGCCGCCGTACGGGAACGGGCCCTGCGCCACCTCGCCGAACCGCTGACCGTCGCCGACCTGGCGGACTGGGCCGGAATGTCGCCGCGCTCCTTCGCCCGCCACTTCACGGCGACGACGGGTACGACGCCCGTGCAGTGGCTGCTCGACCAGCGCGTTGCCGCGGCACAGAAGCTCCTGGAGCGGACGGGGCTGCCGATGCCCGAGGTGGCGCGCCGCTGCGGCTTCGGCAGCGAGGTCACCATGCGGCAGCACTTCGCGGCCCGCCTCGCGACGAGCCCGCGCGACTACCGGCGGGCCTTCCGCTCCGCGAGCACGGGCGTGGATGCGGGCGCGGCGGTCGGCGCGAGCTCGTAGGGCCGGTCCTCAGTGCGCGGGCAGCAGGCCGATGGCGCGGTAAGCCGCGTCCACGGTCGGCCGGGCGAGGTTACGCGCCCGCTCGGCGCCCTCCCGCAGCACCGCGTCCACATATCCCGGGTCACCGCACAGCTCGGTGTGCCGCTCCTGCAACGGCCGCAGCACCTCCAGCACCGCGTCGGCGGTGTCCCGCTTCAGAGCGCCGTACGAGGAATAGCCCGCCGCGAGTTCCGCGGGCGCGCTACCGGTACAGGCGGCCAGGATCTCCAGCAGATTCGTGACACCGGGACGGTTCTCGCGGTCGTGGACGACATCGCTGCCGCTGTCGGTCACGGCACGCATGATTTTGCGGCGCACGACCTCGGGCTCGTCGAGCAGGTAGACGATGCCGGCCGTCTCCGCGTGGGACTTCCCCATCTTCGCCGTCGGTTCCTGCAGGTCCATGACGCGAGCGGCCACGGTCGGAAGGACTGCCTTGGGGACGGTGAACGTGTGCCCGTACCGCTGGTTGAACCGCACCGCGAGATCCCGCGTGAGTTCGACGTGCTGGGCCTGGTCTTCGCCCACGGGCACTTCGTCCGCCGCATAAGCGAGGATGTCCGCCGCCATCAGCACCGGGTACGTCAGCAACGAGAGCCGTACGCTTCCGCCCGCGGCCTGCTCCCGTGCCGCCTTCTCCTTGTACTGGATCATCCGCCGCATTTCGCCGTCGGACGCCGTGCACTCCAGGAGATAAGAGAGCCGGGTGTGCTCGTCCACGTGGCTCTGCACGAAGAGAGTGCACTGAGCCGGGTCCAGCCCGGCCGCCAGGAGAAGGGTGGCCGTCTGCCGGCTGAGGCGTCGAACGCGAGCCGGGTCGTGGTCCACGGTCAGGGCATGCAGGTCGACGACGGAGAAGAGTGCGTCGGCCTTGTGCTGGTCCACCTCGACCCACTGGCGGATGGCGCCGAGGTAGTTGCCGAGGGTCAGGTGGCCGGTGGGCTTGATGCCGCTGAAGATCCTGGTCATGGGTGGTGCGCTCCCTGTGTCGAGAGGGACGCCGCCCCGGACAGCAAAAACGGCCGCCGAGGCGGCGGCCGTTGGATGCATGCGCGAAGCACGGAGTCGGGGGGGGGGGGGGGGGGG
>NZ_JBPQTW010000264.1:0-8216 GCF_051386535.1 Streptomyces sp. URMC 127 | reverse complement strand
GCTTTGAGCTGACCGCCTTCCAGTGTCCACCGCTGGGCGGCGGTCCCGTTGCACGACCACGTTTGCAGGGCCGTGCCGTCAGCGTTCAGACCACCCGCAACATCGATGCACAGGCCCGCGAGACCTGTCACCGGGCCGGACTGGCTCAGGCCGTCGATCGTGCGGGAGGTCAGCTGTCCGGCATCGTCGTAGGTGTAGCTGTAGGAGCCCTTTCCGGATCCGGGGGTGACGGTGCTGAGTCTTCCGTTGGTGTCGTACCCCAGGGTTCGCGTGCCTGTGGCATCGGTGATGGTCTGGCGGCGTCCGAGGGCGTCATATGTGGCTGACAGCGGCTGCGTGAAGTCGCTGTACGCCACGGCTGTCGCCAGGCCGCGTGCGTCAAAGGCGGTGGTGGTGGTGATGCCCCGCGCGTTGGTGACCTTCGTTCGGTTGCCGTCCGCGTCGTAGCCGAAGGTCTTCTTGCGGCCGAGCGGGTCAGTGATCGAGCTCTGTTGTCCGGCGTCGTCGTACTCGTACGTGGTGATGTGGCCGTTGGGGTCCTTGCGGGTGGCCACGTCGCCGGCCGCGTTGTACGTGTAGGTGGTGGCTGCGCCGTCCGGGCCGGTGACCTTGCTGATACGGCCGAGTGCATCGTGCTCGGTCCTGGTCTGCTGGCCCAGCTCGTCGGTCGTTGCCACGGCGCGGTTCGCGGCGTCATAGCTGGTGCTGGTGGCCTTGCCCAGAGGGTTGGTCACCTTGGTGCGGTTGCCTGCGAGGTCGTAACCGTATGTGGTCGTGAACTTCTCCGGATCAGCGCCCGAGGTGTTGCCCCGCGGGTCGGTCTCCGAGGCGAGGCGGCCGTCGTCGTCGTACGCCCAGGTGGTCTTGTTGCCAAGCGGGGATGTACGGCTGATGCGATTGCCGTCGACGTCGTAGCCGAAGGACGTGACGTTGTTCAGCGGGTCGGCGGAGGCCGTCATCAGGCCGGTGTCGGAATAGCTGTACCAGCTGACTTTGCCGGTCGCGTCCGTGCGGGTCAGGACGTTGTCGTTGCCGTCATAGGTCGTCCTGGTCGTTTCGCCGAGGGCGTTGGTGAGGGATGTGGGCCGCCCCAGTGCGTCGTAGGCGGTTGTCGTGACGGCGCCGGTCGGGTCGGTGACGGAGGTGCGCCGGCCTGCTGCGTCGTAGCCGAAGCTGGTGGTGAAGGCTGCGGGATCGGAGCCGCTGGTATTGCCCCGGGGCGTGACCGTGCTGATCAGCCTGTTCGCCTTGTCATAGGCGTGGGCGGTTTTGTTGCCCAGCGCATCGGTGACCGAGAGGAGGTTGCCGCTGGCGTCGTACGTGCGCGTCTCGGACTTGCCTGCGGGGTTGGTGGTCTTCGTGAGACGGCCCGAGACGTCGTACGCGTAGCGCGTCGTCCGCCCCGCGGGGTCCGTCACCGAGGTGAGGCGGCCTGCATCGTCGTAGCCGTATGCGGTGGTTCCGCCCAGCGGGTCGGTCGTACTGCTGAGCAGGCTGCGGCCGTCGTAGGAGTACGTGGTGGTGAATGCCTTCGGGTCAGCGCCCGTCGCGTTACCGCGAGGGTCGGTGACAGCCGTCACCCGTCCCATCGCGTCGTAGCGGAACGTGGTCTTCTCACCCAGCGGACTGGTGACGGAGGTACGGTTCCCCGCCCCGTCATAGGCATAGGTGGTCCTCTTGCCCCGCGGTGTCGTGACGCTGGCGAGCGCACCCCGCTCGGTGTAGGTATAGGTGACCTTGCCGCCCGAAGGGTCCGTGCTGGTGGTGATCCGGTTGGCGGAGTCGTAGGCGTATGTCCAGGTCTTGCCCCGGCTGTCGGAGTGGCTCGCGACGTTTCCGGCCGAGTCGTAGGTCCACGTCTCCGCCAGGCCCACCGAGGACGGCGACTTCCGCATGGTCATGCGGCCGGCGCTGTCGTAGGACATCTCCGTGGTGTTGCCGAGCGCATCAGTGATCGATACGGGCCGGAGGTTGCGGTCGTAGCTGTACTCGACCTTCTTGCCGTACGGGTCGATGCTGGCCATGAGCACGTTCCCGGAGTACACGTCGGTCCACACGCCACCGCTGCGGTCCGTGGTGTGGACGTCCCGGTTGTCGGACCTGGTGAACGTGGTGGTCTTGCCGGAGCTGTCGGTCTGGGAGGCGACCCGCCCGTCGTTGTCGTAGGTGTTCGTCACCTTTCCGCCACCGCGGCCTGTGGCGGTGACGAGACGTTTGTTCGCGTCATAGCCGTAGGACGAGGTCTTGCCGGCCTGGTCGGTGACGGAGGTCAGCAGACCGCCGGTGTAGCTGTACGAGACCGAGGTGCCGTCCGGTAACGCCACCTTGGTCAGAAGGCCTGTGGTGTCGAGGGTGAAGGGGACGGTCCGTCCCGCGGCGTCCTTGACGGAGGCGAGCCGGCCCGAGGCGTAGTCCAGGCTCAGCCCTTGGCCGCTGCGATCGGTAACAGAGATGAGCCGGCCGGCAGCGTTGTACGTGCGGCGGGTGAGGTCGGGGCTGGTGACGGTATAGGTGCTCCCGGATTTGGCCAGCTTCAGGGCGGAGCCTGCCGGGGCTGTGTAGGAACCCCCTGACTGCTCTTTGAAGACCAACCGGGCGCCGTCTGATTCCTGCAGCGTGGCACTGCCGTCGGCCGCTAGGGCCAACGTGGAATCGAAGGGGGTGGACCAGCCCCTGCCGAGTAGCCCGACAGCGGACGAGTCGGACCGGTAGGTCCGGTCCAGGGAGAATGGCGTGCCGGCGCCCACGAGCGTGGCGTCGGTGTTCCGGTCGTAGAACATGCCAGTGGCGGTGTTGACCGGATCCGCCCGGTACGTCTGCCCGTAACACGTACAGCTTCCGGCCTGCGCACCCGGGATGTCGGGGGTATAGAACGCCTCAACGAACGGCGACGTTGTTCCGGCCGGGCTCGCCGAGCCGTCAGTACCCTCGAGGAAGATCCAGGCGTAGTACTTCTTCCCGTCCTGCAGATGCCCGCCCAGCGAGCTGGAGGTCCACCAGAAACAGTGGTTGTCGGGGTAGGGGTTGGACGGGCCGGATGGCCACCAGCCGTAGCACCAGACGCCGTTCTCCAGGTACTTCCCGGCCGGATCGTCGGCGTCCCGTCGTTTGATCTCCTGCTGGTGGACCGGTCGCTTCTGCTCGTCCAGGACATAGAGCCACAGACCTGAGATGGAGGATGCCGGGACGGAGGAGAACTGCAGGTGGCCGCCGATGGTCAGCGTGCCCGGGTAGGCAACCGCAAATGACGACACCCAGTCAGGGTTGGGAACACCTGCAGGAGCCGGAGCACGCGCTAAAGAGCTGCCCGGCCCTCTCGCGGCGGGGCCGTTCTTCAGTGGTCTGTCCGGCTTCTCGGCCGGACGCGCCGACGGCTCCGGCGCCCTGGGGTGGACGAACTCGCGCATCGGCGAGTAGCTGCCCCGCGAGCTGCTCACCTGCTTCTTGCGCTCCGCCAGCGACATCGCCCTTGGCGGCTTCGGGACCGCCCGCGGCTGCAGCGGACTCGTACCCTGGACCATTTCCTGCCACTGCGGCACCGCGGCAGCAGCCTCGCCGACTCCCGCAGTCATTAACAACACCAGCGCCAGCACGTGGACGACGCCACGCCGTGCGGCTGTGAACATGAGCAACCCCCACTCTGAAAGAACCGCAAAGATCATCAAACGTGGGAGGGAGAACCCGCAGCAGGATTCGAACCAATGGCCGATATGTGGTGGTCGAGCGAGGCGTCCTGTCCTGCGTCGGTTGGCCCACTCCGGCTCGGAAGGCCGGAGTGGGGCTGAGGTATGGGGGCTGGCGGCGCTCCGGGCACGGAACTCCACCGGCTCGCGGTCGTGCGCGGCGTACAAGTGACCCGAGAAGGTAAACCGCACTCCGCCGTCAGTCGGAATCCTTGAGGTGGGACACGAAAGCGGCCCACGCGCTGGTCGAGAAGACCAGGGCGGGGCCGTAGGGTTCCTTGCTGTCACGTATGGGGATCGCGCCAGCGGTGGCGGCATCTGCTATCTCAAGGCAGTTGCCGCCCTGCCCGCTGTAGCTGCTCTTGCGCCATCTCGCTGCCCGAAGGCTCGGCGGGTACATCTCTGCATGGCCTCTCTGTTGCGTCCATCGCTACAGCTCGCCCCGGATCCGGGTGATCAGGCCGAGGCTGTCCCGCGGACTGAGAGCGATCGACCGGAGCGAGTCGAAGATCAGTGTGTACTCTGCGGTCTCCTCCGGCGTCTCCAGGTACAGCGTCCCCGTCCGGTGCTCGATGCAGACGACGTCGGAGAACGCAGGGCTGGGGAAGCTGAACAGCACGAACGCTCCGAACAGCCCTGCGTGCGCCTCGGCATGGCGGGGGATGACCTGGAGTTCCACGTTAGGACGCTGGGCCATCTCTTCCAAGTGTTCGAGCTGCTTGCGCATCACTTCCGTGCCACCGATCCGAAGGCGGAGCGCCTCCTCGCTCTCGATCACGCACAGACGCGGTGGGCGTTCCCGCTTGAGTACCTCCTGACGCTCTTCACGAGCCGTGACCAGAGCGTCGACGGCTGCGGGCTGAAGAGTCGAAGGGGCGGCCTGCAGGACCGCTCGGGCGTAGTCGGATGTCTGCAAGAGGCCGGAGATCAAAGCTGCTTCGTAGGTTCGGATGTAATCGGCCGTCCCCTCGTAGCCGATGTAGTCCGCGTAGGAAGGCCGCGCGATGCTGGCACGCCGAACCCAGCCGGGCTCCCGGTCCCGGCGCGCCAGCGAGACCATTTCGTCAACCTGCGCGGCATCGGTCACGCCATAGAAGCTGAGCAAGTCGCGTAGCTCTCCCAAGGAGATGCCGAGGCGCGCGTTTTCGATTCGGTTGATCTTCGTCCGGTGACATCCGATCCTCTCCGCCGCTTGCTCGGGCGTCTTACCTGCGTCTTCGCGAAATCGAGCCAAGAGCGCTGCAAGACGGCGACGTCGAACGGTTGGTCGAACTCCGGCCACCTGAACTCCCCTTATTCGAGGCCTTGGAGGCGTAAGGGTACCGGCACAAAAAAATCATGGAACAAGTTCCAAAGGGTCGGTTGCGGGCGGGGCGATTCCGGGAGCATGCTGACTCCGCGGTCACTCGCGAACGGATTCGTCGTCGCGGACCGTCCTGACCCGTGTGTTCGTGAGGCAGCTGACTCAGGCCCTCCCGTTGCGGGACCGGAACTCCCTCTCGTGCACGAAGAACCCCGGCAGTCGCAGCCACGACCCCGGGGATGGCCAACGCTGATAGGAGCGTCGACGTGTACCACTCTATCCTCCGTTCGTTCGAACGGGTACGGAAGTTTTTCGCCCGTGGGGCGGGCGCGGCAGACGCCGCAACACTGTCCGGCGTTGATGCGCCGCTGGTGGCGGTCCCGCTGCCCGCGCCACAGGCAGAGCCGGTAGCGGCGCCGCCCCGCGTGGGCACCTGCGGCGTCTACCTCTGGGCGACCGCCCACGGTATCGACCTCAGCTACCCCGGCCCGCTGGGCTCCTGCACCTGTTCCGGCAAGCCGCATCCCGAGCCGTCGCATTCCGAAGCGCTCCGCGCCAAGGTGCGGGAGGCCAACGCGGCCAGTCGCTGGGGGAAGTGAGCCGCCGGGGGCGGTCGGCGGACACGCTTACGACAGGTGCCGCCCCCGCCCCCTCCCCGACAGCGTCGTGAACCCCCACGACAACCCCGCCAGTACCACCGGTATCAGCAGCAGCGGCCCCGAGAAGGCCAGGACACCCGCCGTCAGCAGGGCGCTGGCCACCGCCGCCGGCCACAGCCACGTCCGCCGCGGCAGCAGGGCCAGCGCCGAGAGGAGGCCCGCCAGGGTGACCGAGGCCAGGCAGGTGGACGTGGCGCGCATCAGGCCGTCCAGGTCGCCGCCGCCGAGCCAGGCCGCCGCGCCGACCGCCGCGCAGGCGCCCGCCAGTACGGCGAGGCTGCGCCGCGGCACTTCGCCGGGCGCGGCGCCGCGGGCCAGCCAGCGCGGGGCCGAGCCGTCGCGGCCGAGGGCGGCGCCGAGGCGGGAGGCGCCGGCGAGGTAGGTGTTGACGGCGCCGAAGGTGAGGAAGAGGGCGGCCGCGGCGGCGATGGGCCGGGCGGCCGTGCCGGCGCTCTGGGCGAGCAGATCGGTCAGCGGGGTGTCCGTGCCGGCGGCGGCCGGGCCGAGGGCGCCGATCGTCGTCACGGCGAGGGCGAGGTAGAGGACGGAGACGGCGGCGAGGGTGTAGGCCGTGACGCGCGGCAGGTCGCGGGCGGGGTTCGCGAACTCGCCGGAGAGGTGGCTGGCCGCCTCCCAGCCGGCGAAGGCGAAAAACAGGACCCCCGCCGCCGAGCCCACCGAGCTCCAGCCGTGCGGCATGAAGGGGGTGAAGTGGGCGGAGGTCATGTGGGGCGCCGCCGCGAGCGCGGCCCCGGCAAGCACCGCCGCCAGCAGGGCGACGAGCAGCAACTGCACCCGGCCCGACAGGTGCAGGCCCACGCAGTTGGCGGCGAAGGAGGCGGCGATGACGACGGTCCCGATCGCGGCGGCGGCCACGGGGCCCAGGCCCAGCGCGCCCGCCACGTACTGGCCGCCGATGAGGGCCGCCGCCACGACGCCGATGGGTACGGCCCCGTAGAACCACCAGCCGACCGCCGCCGCGGCCCGCGGGCCCGCCGCCCGGTGCACGAAGGTGGCCACCCCGCCGCCGTCGGGGAAGCGGGCGCCCAGCGCGGCGAAGGACAGCGCCACGGGCACGCTCGTGATGAGCAGGACGATCCAGGCGAGGATCGAGGCCGGGCCGGCGGCGTCGGCGGCCAGGGCGGGCAGGGCCAGGACGCCCGGCCCGAGGACGGCGCCGGCGCACAGGGCCGTGCCGCTGCCGATGCCCAGTCCCCGAACGGACGGCCGGGAAGGGGCGGAAGCATGGGTGGTTCGTACGGTCACGTGGGCAGAAGTTAGCCCGGTAGGTGGCAGTCCGGGCCTCTCGCCGAACGAAATTCGGTGCGTGCGGCATCATGTGCCCTTATGGACGACATAGATTCGGCGATCGTCAGGGAACTGCAGCGCGATGCACGGCAGACCAACCGCGACCTGGCCCGTACGCTCGGCATCGCGCCCTCCACCTGCCTGGAGCGGGTGAGGGCGCTGCGGCAGCGCGGCGTGATCACGGGGTACCGGGCGACGGTGGACCTGCGGGCGCTGGGGCGGCCGGTGCAGGCGCTGCTGTCGGTGCGGATCCGGCCGATGAGCCGGGAGGTCATCGAGGGCTTCAAGGCGTATCTGATCGGGCTGCCCGAGGTGCTCAACGTGTACGTGGTCGCGGGCGGGGACGACTTCCTGGTGCACGTGGCGGTGCCGGAGGTCGACGACCTGCACAGCCTGCTGATGGACCGCTTCTCCGGGCGCCGCGAGGTCGTGGACTTCCGCAGCTCCGTGATCTATCAGCACGTGAGCAAGGACGTGGTGGGGCCGCTCGTGACAGGGTGACGGCATGAACGCGAGCAACCACCGCACTTCCGCCCTCGACCTCGTCCGTACGGTCCTGGACCCCGGCAGCTGGCGCTGCTGGGACGAGCCCGTCGCCGTCACCACGGACGATCCCGCCTACCGCGCGGACCTCCTGGCCGCGCGCGAGCGCACCGGCCTCGACGAGTCGGTCGTCACCGGTGAGGGGCGGGTGGGCGGCCGCCGAGTGGCGCTGGTGGCCTGCGAGTTCCGCTTCCTGGCCGGGTCGATCGGGGTCGCGGCGGGGGAGCGGCTGGTACGGGCGGTGGAGCGGGCCACGGCCGAGCGGCTGCCGCTGCTCGCGGCGCCCGCCTCGGGCGGCACGCGGATGCAGGAGGGGACGGTGGCGTTCCTGCAGATGGTCAAGGTCGCCGCCGCCATCACCGACCACAAGGCGGCCGGACTGCCCTACCTCGTCCACCTCCGGCACCCCACGACGGGCGGCGTCCTCGCCTCGTGGGGCTCGCTCGGCCACCTCACCTCGGCCGAACCGGGCGCGCTCATCGGCTTCCTGGGGCCGCGCGTCCACGAGGCCCTGTACGGCGAGGAGTTCCCGCAGGGCGTCCAGGTCGCGGAGAACCTGCTGGCGCACGGGCTCGTGGACGCCGTGCTGGCCGCCGAGCAGCTGCCGGGGGTCATCGGGCGGGCGCTGGCGGTGCTGTGCGGGGAGCCGTCGCCGGAAGCGTCCGCTCCGGAGGCCCCCGGGGTCGCGCTCCCCCGCGCCCGTGCCGCTGAGGAGAGTGA
>NZ_JBPQTW010000263.1:0-8275 GCF_051386535.1 Streptomyces sp. URMC 127 | reverse complement strand
GGCGTGGGCCGTGCCGCCGCCCAGGACGAGCGCGCCGGCGAGGGCCGCGAGGCCGCTCGCCGCCGCGGCGGTGCGACGCGCGTAGAGACGGCGCGCGGCGGGGCGGGTGCGCATGGCGGGCATGGGAACTCCCTGTCGGGTGGGGGGTCTTCGGCCGTGGAGAACGGCCAGGATGGCGGCGTCCGGTGTCCGGGGGGTGGTCGCCAGGTAACAGGGTGACGACGCGGCCATGACAAGGCAAGGGTCAATTCACGTGACGTTGAACCCGATCGGCGCAGCGTGCCGCCCATTTCCTGACACGCCGCCATGCGACCGCCGGTAACCGGCCGTTCGGCGCGCCTAGGGTGGTCCGCGTGCTCGCCGCCGCAACGCTGCTGCCCGTCAACGCCACGCTCGCCGTGGTGCTCGCCGCCCTCCTCGCGGCGGCGGTGGCGGTCGCCGCGGCCGCCCGCCTCGCCGACGCGCGCGGCCGCGGCTGGGCGCGGTCCGTCGCGGTCGCGGGGGTGCGCGCCGCCGTCCAGCTCGCGGCGGTCTCGGCGCTGATCGGCTGGGTCGTGCGGGCCGTGCCGCTGCTGCTGTGCTTCGTCGCCCTGATGTACGCCGTGGCGGTGCGGACCGCGGGGCGCAGGATCACCGGCAACCGCACGTGGTGGTGGGCGGCCCTGCCCATCGGCGCGGGCGTGCTGCCGGTGCTCGCGGTGCTCGTGCTCACCGGCCTCGTGCCGGTCGAGGGCGTCGCGCTCGTCCCCGTCGCGGGCATCCTCATCGGCGGCGGCCTGACCGCGACGGTGCTGGCCGGCCGGCGCGCCCTGGACGAGCTCCACACCCGCCACGGCGAGGTGGAGGCGGCCCTGGCGCTCGGCCTGACCGACCGCGACGCCCGGCTGGAGATCGCCCGCCCGGCCGCGTCCGACGCCCTGCTGCCGGGCCTGGACCAGACCCGCACCGTGGGGCTCGTCACCCTGCCGGGCGCGTTCGTCGGCATGCTGCTGGGCGGGGCGTCGCCGCTGGCGGCGGGCGCGGTGCAGCTGTTCGTGCTGGTCGCGCTGATGGCGGTGCAGGTGGCCGCGGTCGCGGTGGCGCTGGAGCTGGTGGCGCGGGGGCGGCTGCACCGGGCGGACGCGAGCGGGGAAGGGGCGCGGCGGTCGCGTACCCTGGGGGGAGCAGAAGGGGAGTAGCTCTTCGCCGGACCGTCGACATACTGCCGAGCTCGCCTCGGCCGGCGCCCGGAGGCCGCCCGTTCCGTACGGGACGGCCAGCGAGACCTTCGGCCGCAGTGTCCATGACGCTGCCGTGCCGAAGCGACCCCTGAAACGTGCGGAACGTACAGGTCCCCTCGGTGCGGCAGCACCCGACCTACTGAGGGATTGACCACGTGTTCAGCTTCACCGTCGCCGCCCTGGTCTTCGGCGTCGTCTTCCTTGCCGAGCTGCCCGACAAGACCGCCCTGGCCGGCCTCATGCTCGGCACCCGCTACCGCGCGAGCTACGTCTTCGCCGGCGTCGCCGCGGCCTTCGCCGTGCACGTCGCGCTCGCCGTCGCCGCCGGCAGCGTCCTGTCGCTGCTGCCCCACCGGCTCGTCCAGTGCGTGGTCGGCGTGCTCTTCCTCGCGGGCGCGGCCATGCTCCTGTTCAAGAAGGACGAGGACGACGAGGAGCTGAGGAAGCCCGCGGACCAGTCCTTCTGGAAGGTCTCCGGCGCGGGCTTCATGCTGATCCTCGTCGCCGAGTTCGGCGACCTCACCCAGATCATGACCGCCAACCTCGCCGCCCGCTACGACGACCCGCTCTCGGTGGGCCTCGGCGCGGTCCTGGCCCTGTGGGCCGTGGCGGGCCTGGGCATCGTGGGCGGCCGCACCCTGATGAAGTACGTACCGCTGGCGATCGTCACCAGGGTGGCGGCCCTCGTGATGCTGGCCCTGGCGGCCTTCAGCCTGTACGAGGCGGTCGCGGGCTAGCGGCAGGTCCTCTGCCGTGGTGGGCGGCCCCGGCCCGCGCCGCTGATCGTCAGCTGTTGATGCGCAGGACGATGCCGCCGTCCTCCGACGGCTCGACCCGTACCTGCGTCAGGTCCGCCACGGAGACGTCCGGGGCGTGGGCCGCGGCGCGCGGGCCGACGCCTATCACGCGCATGCCCGCCGCCCGGCCGGCGGCGATGCCCGCCTCCGAGTCCTCGAAGACGATGCAGTCGGCGGGGGCGAAGCCGAGCGCGGCCGCGCCCTTGAGGAAGCCCTCCGGGTCCGGCTTGCTCGCGCCGACGGACTCCGCGGTCACGCGGACCTCCGGCATGGGCAGGCCCGCCGCGCCCATGCGGGCCTCGGCCAGGGCGCGGTCCGCGGAGGTGACCAGGGCGTGGGGGAGGGCGGCGAGGGCCGCCATGAAGGCGGGGGCGCCGGCGACCGGCACGACGCCGTCCATGTCGGCGGTCTCGGCCGCGAGCATCCGGCGGTTGTCGGCGTGGTTCTCCTCCATCGGGCGGTCCGGGAGGAGCACGGCCATCGTCGCGTAGCCCTGGCGGCCGTGGACGACCTTCATCACCGCGTCGCCGTCGAGTCCGTGCTCGGCCGCCCAGCCGCGCCAGCAGCGCTCCACGACGGCGTCGGAGTTGACGATGGTCCCGTCCATGTCCAGGAGCAGGGCGCGGGCGGTCAGCGTGGTCGTGGCGGCGTGGGCGGTGGCCTGCATCGGCGGACTCCAGAGCGCGGGAGGAAGACAAGCGGCCCCGCCCGCCGGTCAGGGAATACGGGCGGAGCCACTTTGTTTCTCCACGATACAAAGAGCGGGGCCTTTCGTGCCAACCCGGGCGGCCCCCGGTCTCCCGCGCAGGCTCCCGGCGGCTCGCCTCGTACGTTCCCGGCGGCTCCTCCCGTACGCTCCCGGCGCTGCCAATGGCCTACCCCGGCGGGCCGGACCGGCCGATCGGGACGACGATGGAAGAGCCCGTTGTCCAGGAGAGCCGCCGGGATCCCCGCGGGATCCCGGCAGACCCAGGAGCGCCCATGGCGGACGAGACCCCCGGCCCCTCCGTGGCCGCCGCGCCGGCGCCCCCGCCCGTCCCCGGCGAGGGGCAACCCCGGCGCACCGTCCTCGTGGCGATCGGGGCGCTGCTGCTCGGCATGCTGCTGGCCGCCCTGGACCAGACGATCGTCTCCACCGCGCTGCCCACGATCGTCAGCGACCTCGGCGGTCTCGAACACCTCTCGTGGGTCGTCACCGCCTACATGCTCGCCTCCACCGCCGCGACCCCCCTGTGGGGCAAGCTCGGCGACCAGTACGGGCGCAAGAAGCTCTTCCAGACCGCCATCGTGATCTTCCTGATCGGCTCCGTGCTGTGCGGCATCGCCCAGAACATGGGCGAGCTCATCGCCTTCCGCGCCCTCCAGGGACTCGGCGGCGGCGGCCTGATGGTGCTGTCGATGGCGATCGTCGGCGACATCGTCCCGCCCCGGGACCGGGGCCGCTACCAGGGCCTCTTCGGCGCGGTCTTCGGCGGCACGAGCGTGCTCGGGCCGCTGCTCGGCGGCCTGTTCGTGGACCACCTCAGCTGGCGCTGGGTCTTCTACATCAACGTGCCCATCGGCGTCGTCGCCCTCTTCACCATCGCCGCCGTCCTGCACATCCCGGTCCGCCGCACCCCGCACCGCATCGACTACCTCGGCACGTTCCTCATCGCCGCCGTCGCCACCTGCCTGGTGCTGATGACCTCGCTCGGCGGCGTCACCTACCCCTGGACGTCCTGGCAGATCATCGGCCTCGGAGTGCTGGGCGTGCTGCTGCTCGTGCCGTTCGTGGCCGTGGAGCGGCGCGCCGCGGAGCCCGTGCTGCCGCTCGGCCTCTTCCGCATCCACGCGTTCTCGCTCTGCTCGGTGATCGGCTTCGTCGTCGGCTTCGCGATGTTCGGGTCGATGACGTACCTGCCGACGTTCCTGCAGGTCGTGCACGGCGTCTCGCCGACGCTGTCCGGCGTGCACATGCTGCCCATGGTGGCGGGGCTGCTCATCGCCTCGACCGGCTCCGGCCAGATCGTCAGCCGCACCGGCCACTACAAGGCCTTCCCCATCGCCGGCACCGCCGTCATGACCGTCGGCCTGCTCCTGCTGCACCAGCTCGGCCCGGCCAGCAGCACCGCCGAGATGAGCGCCTACTTCTTCGTCTTCGGCTTCGGGCTCGGCCTCGTCATGCAGGTCCTCGTGCTGATCGTGCAGAACGCCGTCGCCTACCGCGACCTGGGCGTCGCCACCTCCGGAGCCACCTTCTTCCGCTCCATCGGCGCCTCCTTCGGCGTCTCCATCTTCGGCACGATCTTCGCCAACACGCTCGGGCCGCGCATCGCCGACGCCCTCGCCGGCGCGAAGCTGCCCCCGGGCGTCAGCGCCGGCCGGCTCCAGGCCGACCCGCGCGCCGTCTCCGCCCTGCCGCCGGGGGAGCGGGCGGGCGTCCTCGCCGCGTACTCCGACTCGATCACCGACGTCTTCCTCTACGCGGTGCCCGCCGCGCTCGCCGCCTTCGCCCTCGCCTGGTTCCTGCGCGAGGAGCCCCTGCGCGGCAGCGTCACCGCCCCCGACACGAGCGAAGTCATCTCCAGCAACCCCGTCGAACGCTCCTCCCACGACGAGGTCGCCCGCGCGCTGTCCCTCCTCGGCAGCCGCGAGGGCCGCAAGCGGATCTACGAGGTGATCACCGAGCGGGCCGGGCTCGACCTGCGGCCCGCGGCCAGCTGGATGCTGCTGCGCATGAACCGCTACGGCTCCGTCGAGCCGTCCCTCCTCGCCGAGCGCGCGGACGTCCCCCTGCGCGCCGTCACCGAGGCGGCCATCCAGCTGGAGGTCCGCGGCCTGGCCCGCCGCGAGGGCCTCCCCCTCGTCCTCACCGACGAGGGCCGCCGCGTCGCCGAACGCCTCTTCCGCGCCCGCGAGGAGTCCCTCGCCGACCTCCTCGGCGACTGGTGGACCCCCGACCGCCCCACGGACCTCGACGCCCTCGTCCGCGCCCTCAACATCGAACTGTGCGGCTCGGACGCGGAACGGCCGCAGGGCGGGGAGGCGCCGCGGCGGGACCACGAGGCGTGGCGGGAGAAGGGCGGCTGAGAACACGCGTACGGCCGCGGGCCTGCGGCGGGACACTCAGGAGACGGGCGAACTGACCTCGCGCGCCACCTCGATGAGGCGGAGATCCGCGGCATCCTCCAGCGCGGACCGAGCGGCCTCGTCGTCCCCTGCGGTGTCCACGACGGCCTGCCGCCACCAGTCGTCTATCGGCGGCATCGCCGCCGCGCTCGTGGCAATGGGGCCGTTTCCTCCCGAGACGATACCGGTGCGGCTCTCCCGGGCAGGGCTCCATGAAGGAATCCGAGGAAGTTCTCAGGTGACGCCCGAGTGACCCGCGTCTCTTCTCACGGACTCAGTAAGGTCTCGAAGAGCGCTACGAGAGTGACCGGGAGCTGGCCTACTGGAGGAGCGGCAGGGCGTGGCGGATGCGCAGAGGGGCGGGCTGGAAGGTCCACCGCGGGCGTGGCCGTGGACCGGCCTCACCCTGGGCGTGTTGTGGCTGCTCGCCGGCCTGCTGGCGCTCCGTCAGGCCGCCGCCGTGCTGCGGCTGCCCCCCGAGCGGAGGTTCACCGACCTCGCCCGGTGGATCGGTGACAACGGCGTCCTGCACGTACGGGGCTCGCTCTACGGCACCGACGAGTTCACCGGTACTCCCTTCGAGGGACTTGCCCTCAAGCCTCTGACCAAGGCGGCCGAGCAAGGCCTGGGCGTCTTCTGGACGTTCGGCACGCTCCTGCTCGTCGTCGCCCTGGCGCTCGTCGCCGCCCGCTCCCTGCCCGGCCCCGTCCCGCGCCGCACGGCGCTGCTCGCCGCCCCCGTGGCGGTGATCCTCACGGTGCTGTCGCTGCCCGTGCGGAACACGTTCACGCTCGGGCAGACGAGCATCCTCCCCGTCCTCCTGGTGCTCCTCGGCTGCTGCCTGCCCCGCCTCGCGCAGGGCCCCGGCCGGGCGAGCGGCCTCCTCGTCGGCGTCGCCGCGGCCCTGCAGCCGGCCGTGCTGCTCTTCGCCGCCCTGCAGTGGCTGACCGGCCGCCGCCGCGCGGCCGCCGCCACCGGCGTCACCTTCGCGGCCTGCACGGCACTGACGTGGATCGTCATGCCGGACGACTCGTGGACGTACTGGATCCACCACATCGCGGGCAGAGGCCTCGGCCACGCCCCGGACGGCCTCGCCAACCAGTCCCTGCACGGCCTGCTGCTCCGCACCGGCCTGCGCGGCCCGGCCGAGCTCGCGCTCTACGCCCTGACGGCCGCCGCCGTCGCCGTGCTCGGCCTGCGCCGGGCCGCCCGCTACGCCCTCGACGGGCAGACGCTCCTCGCGACGGCCGTCACGGGCTGCACCGCGATCGCCGTCTCCCCGACCGCCTGGCAGCACCAGCAGCTGTGGATCCTGCTCGCGGTCGCCGGCCGCGTGGGCAAGCGCCGCGCGGACCGCCTGGTGTGGCCCGTGCTCGTGGTCCTCGTCATGACGCTCACCAGCCGCGTGCTGATGCCGGACAACCCCGTCCTGCGCCCACTCGGGGACAACGCCCCGCTGCTGGCCGCGCTCCTCGCGGCCTGCGCGGTGCCGTTCCTGCCGCGCGCCGCGGAGGGCTGGGAGCGCCCGCTGCCGACGCCGGCGGCCGAGCCGCGGCGGGGCCGCGTCTCCTGGGTGCCGCTGTTCCGCTTCTGGCGGCGGCCGCTGACCCGGCCGAACGTCCTGCTGGAGCTGATGCTGCTCCGGGTCGGCTACTGGGTCTACCAGGTCATCCGTGCCCGGGCCACCGGCGAGCGTTCCGTCGCCGAGGCGCACGGCCGGCAGATCCTCGGCATCGAGGAGTTCCTGCACCTCGACGTCGAGCACGGCTTCAACCGCTTCGTCGCGGACAGCGGCTGGCTCACCGGCAGCATGAACTACTACTACGGCACCTTCCACTTCCTGGTGCCGGTCGCCCTGCTGGTCTGGCTCTACGTGCGCCGGCCCGGCACGTACCGCTGGGCCCGGACCGCGCTGTCCCTGGCGACCCTGATCGCCCTCGCCGGCTTCTGGGCCTATCCGCTGGCGCCGCCGCGGCTGATGCCCGGCCTCGGCTTCGTCGACACGGCCAACGGCCCGCAGGACCTCGACAACCCCGACTTCGGCGCGCTGACGGAGCTGTCCAACCAGTACGCGGCCATGCCGTCGCTGCACATCGGCTGGTCGCTGTGGTGCGGCATCGTGATCGCGGCCGTCGCGCCGAAGCGGTGGATGAAGTGCCTCGGCATGCTCTATCCGCTGATGACGCTCTCGGTGATCGTCGGCACCGCCAACCACTACGTGCTCGACGCGGTCGGCGGTGCCCTGGTCGTCCTGACCGGTTTCGCGATCCAGTACGTGCTGAGCGGCCCCGGGAGGCTGGTGTTCGGGAAGGTCCCGGGGGCGCGCGGCGAGAGCGATCCGCTGCCGGGGGCGGGCGCTACCGGGGTCGCGGACGCGGCGCCTTCGCGGGTGGCGAAGGGCTGACCGCCCGGCTCATTCGCTCACGGTGATCTGCGAGCCCGGGTCGGTCGTGTCCGTGACGTCGTAGACGGCGTTGAAGACGGACGTCGTCGCGCTCGTCGGACACCCGAAGCCGCCCTCGACCTTCACCGGCACATTGGCGTTGGCGACGGTCAGCTTGGCCGGAGAGCCGTTGGTGTAGGTGGCGGCGATGTCGGCGGCCGCGGTGGGGGCCGCGGTGATGGTGCAGTTGGCCAGGCCGGTGGACTTCAGCACGAAGCCGCCGACCGGGACGGTGAGGGTCGCGGTGATCGGCGACCCGTACTGCATGGACACCTGCCACTCCCCGGACGTGGCGACGGTCGTGGTCACCCCGGGGATGCTGGCGGTGCAGCCGGAGTACGTGGGCGCGTTGAGGCCGCTGACGACCGGGCCCGCGGGGTTCTGGTTGCCGGGCGCGTCCGGTATCCGGTTGCGGGCGGGCTGGTCGTCCGACGGCTTGGAGCTGGAGACCGTACACGTGGCGGTCACCGAGCCGGCCTTGAAGGTGGCCTTCCCGTTGAGCGTGGCCGCGAAGGAGTGGCCGGCCGGGGTGACGGTGGTGGAGCCCGCCGCGATCGTCGCGGCCGCCGGCCCCGGCTGGGCGCCCGCCGCACCGGTCAGGGACAGGGAGGCGGCGACGGCCAGCCCGGCGCCGCAGGCGAGCACGGCCCGGGGACGGAGTCTGCGAGGGGTCATCGGTTCTCCTTGGGTGGGAGGTGGGGGTGGTG
>NZ_JBPQTW010000262.1:0-8438 GCF_051386535.1 Streptomyces sp. URMC 127 | reverse complement strand
GTCCGGGGGCGGGCACGCGGGCCGCGGGGTGGCGCACCTCGCAAACTGCCTGGGCGAGCTCGTGCGCGGGCAGGCCGACGACCTGCTGTTCGAGAACCGGCCGTGGGCCGGGCCGGACGCCGTCGGCATACCCGAGTACGAGGCGATGGCCGGCCGCAAGACCGGTGCCCTGCTGGGGTGCGCGCTGTCCCTGGCCCCGGTCCTCGCGGGCGCGCCCGCGCTGCAGACCGGCGCCCTCGCGGAGGCGGGCCGGCGGCTCGGGGTGGCGTTCCAGGCCGTGGACGACCTGCTGGGGATCTGGGGCGATCCGCTCACGACGGGCAAGCCGGTGCACAGCGACCTGCTGCGGCGGAAGAAGACCCTGCCGGTGCTCGCCGCCGTCGCCCGGGGCGGGGACGCGACCGGACGCGAACTGGCCCGGCTGCTGGGCTCGGAGGCCGTGCCGGACGCGGCTGCCGCGCACCGTGCGGCGGATCTCGTGGAGGCGGCGGGCGGCCGGGAGTTCGCCCGGGAGGAGGCGCGCCGCCACGCGGAGGCCGCGCAGGCGTGCCTGCGCGGTGCGGGGCTCGCGGAGAGCGCGACGGCTGAACTCCTCGCGCTCTCCGGGCAGCTGCTGGAGCGGCGGTTGTAGGACACCGCTGCCGGCGGTGTCCTACCGGGCGGGTGCGGCCTCGCACGTGACGTCGCGTGCGGGCAGTTCCCCCGACAGGAGGTAGTTGTTGACGATGCCGTCCGCGCAGGCGTTGCCGTCGCCGTAGACGCCGTGGTCGCCGCCGGGGACGGTGACCAGGCGCGAGCCCTTGAGGGCCCGGTGGGCGCGCCGGGCGCCCTCGTAGTACGTGGCCGGGTCGTTGCGGGAGTTGAGCATCAGGACGGGCGGCAGGCCCTTGCCGGTGACCTCGACGCGCGGGCCGGGGGCCGTGGGCCATGCCGCGCACGTGGCGGAGAACGCGAGCTCCCGGGCGCCGGCCAGCGGGTACTTCGCGGTGTCCTCGGCGCTGCGCCGCACCCAGTGCTCCGGGTCGCGGTTCCAGGGCGTGTCGGCGCAGGTCACGGCGAGGAACTCGGCGAAGAAGTTCGGCGTGAGGTACGACCCGAAGACCTTGTCGGCCATCCCTCGCTCCTCGGTCGTGGCGGAGTCCCAGTGCTCCAGCGCGGCCAGGGCCGTCGCCAGGCCGGGGAAGCCCTGCTGCGAGTCGTAAACGGCCTGGATGGTGCCGCTGTCGAAGCGGTTGGGGTCGACGGTCTTCCCCTTGTTCCCGCCCCCGTCGAGGCTGATGGGCCGGTCGTGCAGGGCGCTGCGGCGGCGCTCCCAGGTGGCCTTGGCCTCGGCGGCGGTCTTCCCGTAGTGGTAGGTGGCGTCGTTCTTCGCGAGCCAGGGCAGGAAGTCCTGTTCGAAGCGGCGCTGGAAGCTCTTGGGCTGGCCCGTCTCGAACTGCTCCCAGGTGCCGTCGAAGGAGATGTTGCTGTCCAGGACGGCGCGTTCGACGCGCTGCGGGAAGAGGGAAGCGTAGTAGGCGCCGATCATGGTCGCGTAGGAGGCGCCGTAGTAGGAGATCTTCCGCTCGCCGAGCAGGGCGCGGAGGAGGTCCATGTCGCGTACGGTCTGCTCGGTGGTGATGTACGGGAGGAGGCCGCCGTGCTTCTCGCCGCAGGCTTCGGCGAGCTTGCGGGAGTTGTCCAGGACGCGCCGGACGGCTTCGGGTGAGCGGTCGCGGAAGTCCCCGGCGAAGAAGGCGTCGAGCTCTTCCTTGCTCTGGCACTGCAGGGGTGTGCTCGCGCCGACGCCGCGCTGGTCGAAGCTGACGATGTCGTGGACGGCGCCTATGGAGGGCGCCGCCTTCGCAAGGCTCGCGGGCCGCTTGAGGCCGGAGCCGCCCGGGCCTCCGGCGGCCATCATCAGCACGCCGCGCCGGTGGGCGGGGTCGCCCGCCTTCACGCGGGACACGGCGATCGTGAGGTCCTTGCCCGCGTCCGGGTCGTGCCAGTCGCGCGGGACGGTCATCTGCGCGCACTCCAGGCCGGGCGCGACCTCGGGGCAGGGCTTCCAGTCCAGCTTCTGGGAGGCGTACCGCTCGGGCACGGTCACCGCCGCGGGCGTCCGCGACGCCGTGGCAGCTTGCGGCGCTGCGGAAGCCTGCGGCGCCGCAGCCGCCCGGGGCCCTGCGGCAGCGGCCCCGGCCGGGAGCGCTGCGGCGGCGATCACCACGGCCACTGCTGCCGACAGGACGGACCCGGCGGAGACGGTGCGCCGCGGCTTGCTGGACTCGGACATCGAACCTCCTGGCGTTGTTTGACGGTTCGATGTTCCCGGGCGGCGGAGCCTTGATCGATCCCTCTGGTATCCGTTCCCGGGGTGGTGCTGGTGCCACCCCGGGCCTTGCGGCTACTTCTTCAGGAGGGTGACTTCCGGGTAGGCCGGGGACGGCCGGTCGAGGAGCGGGCTCGGGGTGCCGCGCAGGTGCCGGTCGAGGAACGCACCCACGTAGGCACGGGTGAGGGCGGTGGAACGAGGGCCGTGCAGGGTGCCGTATCCCCGCTTGACCGCATCCGGCGGTGTCCCCTCGGGCAGACCGAACCGGTCGACGAGCCAGGGCGCGTCGGTGAAGGTCATGTGCCCGCCCTTGGGGACGTCGAGCCAGCGCTTCCAGCCCGTCAGCTGCTTCCAGGTCCGGTCCCAGTTCGTCCTGGGGTCCTGCTCCGACCCGGGGTCGTTGACTTCGGCGCGCTGCGCGCCCATCAGCAGCACGGGCTTGTTCACCTTGCCGGCGAACTCCGGGGGGAAGTTGCCGTCGAGGTTGACGGCGGCGTCCACGCGCGGGTCGTCGTGGAGGGCCCGGACCGCGCTCGCGCCTCCGATGGAGTGCCCGGCCACGGCGATCCGGCGGGCGTCGACGGCGAGCGGGCCGCGGGGACCGGTCAGCTGGTCGAGCAGGAACCGGATGTCCTTGGACCGGTTCGCCACGACCGCGGGGAAATCGGGTGTCTTGCAGATCTCGCAGGCCTCGATGCGTCCACCGGGGAACTCCACCGGAGCCTCGTAGGTGTGGTCGAGCGCGGCGACGGCGTAGCCGCGGGAGGCGAGGTCCTCGCCGAGCCCGGTGAGCGACGCGCGGCTCATCCCGAAACCCGGGGAGAGGACGACCAGCGGCCGGGCCTTCGGGGCGGGCCGGGCGCCCGCGGTGGCGTTGGTGCGCACGCCGCCCAGCTGCTCCTGGCCGAGCCAGGCCTTGGACAACTGCTTCGACATGTACGGGGCGTTCCTGTCACCCTGGTGACGCGCGGGGTACCAGAGGGTGACCATAAGCTCGCGCTTGCCGGCGGCGGGCTTCCAGGGGTCGGGCCGCGAGGTGTCGGTGAGGTGCAGCGTCTTCGTGCCGACCGGCTCCTTGCCCGTGGGCGCGGGTATCCGGTCCGCCGCCCCGGCACCGGGGTGCTGCGCAGGTGCCGGGGCCGGGGCCGGGCCGGATGCCGTCGCGGCGACGGCCGGGACCTGGGCGACGGCGAGGGCTGTGAGGAGCGCGGCGCCGGCGAAGGCTCGCCGCGATGCCGTACGGGTCTTCCGTGTCTTCCGTGATGTCAACATCATGATCATTAAGCTAGGCGATCACCCCTGCGGCGGGCGTCGGCCTCAGGTCGGAGACGACCGTAAGGGACGACGGGGTCCGCGGAGGGCGCCGGACGGCGCAACCGCCCCCACTCCCGCGCATCGGCCGCAGGCCGGAGACGATCGTCACGGAACGGCAGCATCCTCAACCCGCGCCGGACCCGCATCCTTCGCGCCATTCCGGGCGCAGCCCCGCCAGGTTGGTCGTGAGGAAGAACAGCGCACCGCCCGCCAGCAGGGCGGGCACCAGCCCGGCGGAGGTGACCGCGAGCCCCGCGAGCAGGCCGCCCAGGGGGATGCCCGCCCAGGCCAGCGAGTCGCCGAGCGCCCGCACCCGGCCCAGGAGGCTCCGCGGCACCCGCTCGAAGGAGACGGCACCGATGATGGGGTTGAGGAAGCCGCCGCCGAAGCCGCTGACGGCGAAGACGGCGAGCACCGCCCACAGCGGCGCGTCGCAGGCGAGCACGACGAACCGCGGAGCGCCCGCGAGCAGGAAGCCCGCGAAGAACACGGGCCGGCGGCGCATCCGGTGGGCGAACGCGGCGGCGACGAGACTGCCGCAGACCGCGGCGATGCCCGCGGCACTGCTCGTGAGCCCGATGGCGGCCGGACCGCCTCCGGAGCGTTCGGCCCAGACGGGGACCAGGACGGCGGCGAAGCCCGCGGACAGGAGGTTGGTGATGCCGACCGTGACGATGACGGTGAGCAGCAGGGGCTCGCCACGCAGGAACGCGAAGCCTTCGGCGAAGCGGCGCCAGTAGCCCGCCGGTTCACCGGCCGGAGCGCCGTCCGCGTCGCTGTCCGGGCCGCCCGGTGAGCGGTCTCCGGGCGCTACGGCGCGCCCCATGCCGCGGGGCAGGACGAGCGCGACGATGAGCGATCCCAGGGCGAAGGAGACGGCGTTGATGACGAGGCCGGCCATGGGGCTGAGGAGCGCCACGAGCGCGCCGCCGGCCGCCGGGCCGACGGTGGAGGCGAGGCGTTCGGTGACGCCGGAGAGGCCGGTCGCCCGTTCCAGCGGGACCCCGCTGCGGTCGGCCGCCTCCGGAACCATGATCTCTTTGGCCAGGTCGCCGGGCCCGCGCACGGCACCGATCACCGCGACGAGGGTGAGCAGGAGCCAGAAGGGCAGCAGGCCGAAGGCGTGCAGCGCGGGGATCAGGGCGGCAGCGACGGCGCTGAAGGAGTCGGCCGTCCAGGAGATGACGCGCGGCCCGGCGCGGTCCAACAAGGGCCCGGTGAACATCTTGACCAGTACGTACGGGGTCATCTCGCAGAACGCGACGAGTCCGGTCTGCGCCGCGCTGCCGGTGGTGACGAGCACGAACCACGGCAGCGCGACCGCCGAGACGCGGGTGCCGGTGAGGGCGACGGCGGTTGCGGCGAGGACTCCGGCAAGGGGGCGGACGCTGCGGGCGGCTATCGGGCCCGGCGGCGGGGCGGTTCCGGTCATCCGCCGCCCCCCGGGCCGCCTTCGGTGGTGCCTGGAGAGGATGGACCTGATAGGGCGTCAGGAGGCGTGTCAGTCATGCCCCCACGCTAGATTGCCGGCCCGCCCCGGCCGTCAGGGGCCGCCGGAAGCCGAGCAGCGATCAGGAGGCCGATCAGGCGGTCACAGCGAACGGCCGGCCCCGCCGTCGATGCGGATGGACTCGCCGTTGATGTACGCGGCCGCGTCCGAGACGAGGAACGCCGCCAGCTTGCCGACCTCCGCGACCGTCGCGTACCGGCCCGCGGGGATGCGCGCGAGGAACTCGGGCTGCTCCGGCCAGCTGTCCACGTAGCCCGGCATGATGCTGTTCATCCTGATGCCCTGGGCGGCGTACCGGTCGGCGTAGAGCTTGGTGAAGCTCGTGAGCGCGGCGCGCAGGGCGGAGTTGACCGGGATCATGCCGAGCGGCTCGAAGGCGGTGTACGAGGAGAGGTTGACGAAGGCGCCGCGCCCGGCGCGCTCCATGTGCGGGGTGACGAGGCGGGCCATGCGGACGACGCTGAGCAGCAGCATGTCGAGGCCGTCGTGCCACTCCTCGTCGGTGACGTCCAGCAGTGCGCCGTTCCTGGCGTGACCGGCGCCGTTGACGACGGCGTCGATCCGGCCGTGACGCTCCAGGGCGTGGTCGACGAGGCGGGCGAGGTCGGCGGGGTCGGTGAGCGAGCCGGTCACCGCGCTGCCGCCCAGTTCGCGAGCGAGGTCGTGGACGGCCTCGTCGATATCGAGGAGGACCAGGCGGTGGCCCGCGGCGGCGAGCTCGGAGGCCATGCCGCGGCCTATGCCCGAGGCTGCGGCGGTGACGATCGCGACGGGGGCGGCGGAGGGGGAAGGGGTGACAGACATGAGGTCTTCCGGGTTGGTATGACAGTACGAGAAACATCGTACCGTCTACGCTCTCGCTCGGTACGACATACGTCGTACGATCGTCCCCATGGCCACCTACCACCCCGATCGCGACCAGCTCCTCGTCGAGGACGTCCTCGCCGCCCTGGGCAACCCCGTGCGGCTGGGGATCGTGCGCGAGCTCGACGCCTCGCCCGGCGAGCGCACGTGCGGCAGCCTTCCGCTGGAGATCACCAAGGCCACGGCCACGCACCACTGGCGCGTGCTGCGCGAGTCCGGGATCACGCGCGAGCACAAGGCGGGCCGCTCCAAGGCCGTTTCCTTGCGCCGCGAGGATCTCGACACCCGGTTCCCCGGCTTGCTCGACGCGGTGCTGCGCGCTACTCCCCCGCTGCGGGAGCAGTAGCCCCCGCAGGGTCAGCCGACGGAGGCGTAGGCGCCGAGGGCGATGTCCGCGAAGTTGCGCAGGGAGTCCGTGCCGGGCGCGAAGTAGCCGGTGTGGCCGTGGGCGCCGCGGCTGGGGACGATGCGGGCGCCGAACTCCGGGGACGTCGGGTCGGCGCCGTGACCGAGGCCGAAGAGGTCGACGTTGGGCACGTTGCCGATCCAGTCCGAGGAGTTGCGCGCGGCCGCCCAGACGCGGGCGCCGGTGTGCAGTTCCTTCACCGAGCCGGCCCGCATCCCGGGGCTGCCGAGCGCGACGAGGTCGCTCGCCTCGGTGCGGTCGACGGAGGAGGCGGCCAGGCCGCAGACGACCGATCCGTAGCTGTGGCAGAAGACGGCGGGCGGCGGCGCGGCGGGAGAGGCCGCGGCGGCCGGCAGCCCGGCGAGCAGGCGCTCCAGCCGGACCGCCCCGGCCTGTGCGAGCCGGCCGGTGGCGGCGTCCACCCCGAGGCCGACGGGCGTGGTGTAGCCGGCCCAGGCGATGACGGCCGTCGGGGTGCCGGGCGCCCTGCGCTCCATCTCGGAGCGCAGCGCGGCGGCCATCCCGGCGGGGGTGCCGTACCGGTCGTGGGTGCGGTCGAAGGTGGCGAGGTCGATGTCCGAGCCCGGCACGACGACGGCCGTATGCCGGGCCGCCGCCAGGTCGCCGAACACCTCGGCGACCTGGCCCCGCCCCCGCGGGTCGAAGGCCAGGATCTGCCGGCCGTGGGCGAGGAGCCGCTCGCAGAGGCCGGCCCGCTTCCCGGCCTCTTCGCGCACGGCGCGCGGCAGGCCGGCGTTCCCCGCCCGGGCCAGCGCCTTCTCCCGCTCGGCGGCTATCGCCCGGGCGTTGGCCTCGTACCGCAGGGGGACGGGCGCGCCGTCGAGATTGCCGACGACCAGGGGATGGCGGGCCATCAGGTCCTTGCGCTGCTCCTCGGTGAGGCCGGCGAAGAACGCGGCGACCGTGCGCGGCGTCGCCCTCGCGGGGTCCGGCAGCGGACGGTGGAGTGAGTGGTCCGCACGCCATTCCGCGGTGCCCGCGGGCGGGCCGGTGACGGCCGTCTGCTCGCTGCCAGCGGCCCAGCCCGCCGTACCCGCGACGACCGTGGTGGCCAGCGCGGCGGCGACCAGCGTGCGCTTGAAGCGGCCCATGAATGTCTCTCCCTCGCCCTGTGCGGTGACGGAGGGAAAGTTAGGAAGAGCACGTCAGGGACCACGTCACCCCTGGGAGCCAACCTTGGGGTGATACCTGAGTAGGGGGCCGCCGACAGCGGGGCGCCGGCAGCTAGGGCAGCGGGGCGCCGACAGCTAGGACGGTGGGGGGCGCCGGCGACGAGGAGTGCGGCCAGGACTCGACGAGGACTGCGGCGAGGGCTACAGCCAGCTGACCCGCGCGCTGGTGACCGGCCCGGAGCCGGGCTCGCCCGCCGGCCGGCCCAGCTCCCCGCTCCAGACGCGCTCCAGCAGGCGGCGGACCGTGTCCGTGATCTCGGGCACGACCGCGCGGAGACCGGCCGCATCCGCCTCGGTGAGCTCATCCGGGGAGACACCGGTCTCCTTCAGGAGAGCAGGGATGTCGGAGAGCTTCCCGGCCAGCCACGGCAGCGGATCGGCGGACAGCTCCTCGACGAAGACCCGGGGCCCGGGAGCCCAGCCGTCGAAGCCGGGGTGGTGGTGCGTGCGGTCGAAGCTCCCCGGGGCGCTGCTCACGTCCTCCAGCAGGTCGACCCGCCACAGGGGCCGGCCGACCGTGATGGGCCGCGCGGCGTAGATGGACCCGACCGGCTCGCCCCGCTCGAAGATCCGCAGCTCCACGCGGACCCCGCGCTCGGGGGTCTCCTGGCCGGGCATCGGGTCCGGGTCGATGAAGTAGAGGTCGCTCACCACGACGCCGACCCGCTCGAAGGCGAATGCGTACAGCACGTCTACCCCCTGGAAGTGCTCGTGGGACATGCGCGGCTGTGCCGTTGAGCTTATGGAAGCCCTGTCCGTCTGCCGAGCCTACGGAAGCCCCGTCCGCCGGCGCATCGGGCGGGATCCGGCCACGCGTTGACGCCCGATGCGCCGGAG
>NZ_JBPQTW010000261.1:0-8525 GCF_051386535.1 Streptomyces sp. URMC 127 | reverse complement strand
GCAGCAGGACAGCGCCGACGCCTCGGGCGAGGCCTCGACGGGAAACGGGACGAACACCTCATGCTCCATAGCTACGGAGCCTACCCACCGGGCCCCTCACCAGGGCCTCTCCGGACGGATTTTCGTTGAACCGGCCCGGTGCCGGCCGCCGGCGATCCGGACAGCCCCGCCGGTTTGTCAGTCGCCGACGGTGAAGCGCTCGCCGATGTGGTTGGCCTCCTCGATCTCGTCGACGAGGGCCACCGCGTAGTCCTCGGCGGAGATCCGCGACTTGCCGTTGCCGTCCACGACGAGGTCGTCCAGGGCGGTGCGGTACGTGCCCGTGCGCTCGCCCGGCTCGATGAGGCCGGCGGGGCTGAGGTTGGTCCAGCGCACGTCGGTGACGGTGCGGTAGAAGTCGAGGGCGTCGCCGTGGGCGTGCATGATCTGCAGCAGGAACTCGGGGAGTCCCTCCGCGTCCCAGACCTGCTTGCCGTCCGGGGTGCGCAGCGAGCCGGCACCGCCGACCGTGATCAGCCGCGGGGCCTTCTCGCCGAGCGCGCGCACGCCGGCCACCAGGGACTCGGCGGCGGGCTTGATGGTCGCGATGTGGCCGGGGCCGTCGCCGCCGCCGACCGCGCTGACCACGACGTCCTGGCCCTCGGCGACGGCCGTGACCGACTGCGGGTCGAGGACGTCACCGGTGACGACCGTCAGGTTCTCGTGCTTCTCGGTGAGCTTGCCGGGGTCGCGGACGACGGCCGTGACCTGGTGGCCGCGGTTCAGGGCCTCGCGCAGGACGCGGCTGCCGATGGTGCCGGTGGCGCCGAAGAGGGCGATCTTCGCCATGGGGGTTCTTCTCCTCAGAAGTGCGGTGCTGAAGTGGGTGATCACTCAAGTGATCAGTGGTGGGCGATCAGTCCTGTCGTGAAGCGGGACTGATCAGTGCTGGTCGAGGGCGCGGGTGAGCATCCGCGCGGTGGTCGTCGGGCCGCCGAGCCGCCGCAGCCCGCCGGGCGTGTGCAGCAGCAGCGTCGGGAAGCTGTCGACGCCCAGCCGCCGGACCTCGCGGAACTCCGCCTCCGCCGCGCGCCGCGTGGCCGGGTCGGCGAAGGCCGCGACAGCCGCGGCGGCGTCCACGCCGCCGAGCCCGGAGGCGACCGCCCGCACCGTCTCCGGGTCGGACAGGCTCCGCCCGTCCACGTACCAGGCGCGCTGCAGTGCACCCGCGAACTCCAGTGTCCGCTCGGGAGCCTGCGCGCGCAGCGCGGCGAGGGCCGTCGCGGCGGCGGCCGAATCCAGGACGGCCGTGCCCTCGGCGACCGCCCGGCCATAGCCGGGGCCGAAGACCGCGCCGGTCAGCTCGCCGATGCGGGCGTCCGACTGCGGGATGTACGGGTACGCGGAGACCGGCTGGGCCCGCGGGCCGGTGAACAGCCCGCCGCTGAGCACCGTGAGCTCGATGCGGTCGGCATTCGCCGCCGCGAATTCCCGGATGGTGGGGCCGAAGCCGTAGCACCAGCCGCAGTAGGCGTCGAAGGCGTAGGTGAGCCGGTGCCGGGCGGTGTGTTTCTGCGGTGGTGCCATGTCTTTTCCTTGCCGCGCTGTCTTGTGCGTTACGACCACGCTAAAGGCGTTTTCCGCCCATAAACAGGTAAGCTCGCGCCTCACCATGGTGAAAAAACGACACGGCGCGGGCGAGGCCGCCGCCGGCATCATCGATCTCGCCTACCAGGCCCCGCCCGGCACGCCCGCCGGCGTCGAGGTGATGCCGGTGGCCGAGCTGCGCAGCCGCGCCCCGGAGGGGCTGCTGGTCAGCCCGCAGCGGCTGGACTTCCACCAGATCGTCGCCGTCCGCTCCGGCGCCTGCCCGCACACCGTCGACTTCACCGGCCACTGGCTCGACGAGGGCTCGGTGCTGTGGGTGCGCCCCGGGCAGGTGCAGCAGTTCGGCGACCCGGAGGCCATCGAGGGCACGGTGATCCTCGTGCAGCCGGGCTTCCTGCCGTCCGGCAGCCCCGTCGCCGCCGTGGCGGACGACCCGTTCCGGCCGGTGGTGTGGCAGCCGGCCGGCCAGGACCGGGAGGCCGTCTTCTGCGCGGTGGGCCACCTGGAGGCGGACTTCCGTACGGGAACGGGCCTGCCGGCCGACGTGCACGCCGACATCCTGCGCCACCTGCTGTCGGTGCTGGTGCTGCGGCTCGCGCACCTCACCGCGCCCGTCGGCAGCAGGGTGCCCGCGCCCGGCGACGCCTTCCTGCGCTTCCGGGCGGCCGTCGAGCGGGACTTCGCCACCAGCCACCGGGTCGCCGACTACGCCCGCGCGCTCGGCTACTCCTCGCGGACGCTGTCGCGCGCGGCCTCGGCCGCGGCGGGCGTGGGCGCCAAGGAGTTCATCGACCGGCGGGTGATGCTGGAGGCCAAGCGGCTGCTCGCGCACAGCGGCCTGTCCGCGGCGCGGATCGCGCACCGGATCGGCTTCGACGACGCGGCGAACTTCTCCAAGTTCTTCCAGCACCGGGAGGGTTGCTCACCGGGCGCCTTCCGGGCGCGCCTGCAGCAGGGGCCCGCGCAGAACGGCAGCGCTCACTCCGCATAGCGCGGATGCATCAGCGTCGACGGCAGCAGCCCCGGCTCCCGGCTGTCCTCCGCCTCCCGCTCCGCCGCCGCGAGCCGGCCACCGGTGAGGGAGAGCAGGCAGGGCCGCACCCGGGGCAGCCCCAGCGGCAGCCGCTCCCGCGAGACGAGCAGGAAACTCCAGTCCGCACGGCGGCCGCTGCGCACCGGGACCCGGTCCGGACCGCCCGGGGAGCCGCTGCTGTCCACCCTGTACGGCGTGGAGTGCAGGCCGAGCGAACGGACGGTGGCGTCGACCGTCCAGAAGACGTGCGGGCGGGCCCCGAGCGCGCCCGCGTGGATCGCGAGCCGCCCGCCGGGCGCCAGCCGCCGCTCCACCAGGCCGTAGAACTCCTGCGAATAGAACTTGGTGCTCGTGGTGATGCCGGGATCGGGGAGGTCGGAGATCACCACGTCGAACGGGGCCCCGGCGGAGGAGCGGGAGCGCAGCCAGTCGAAGGGGTCGGCCGTCACCGGCCGGACGCGCGGGTCGCGGAAGGCGCCGTGGTTGAGGGCGGCCAGGTCGGGGTCCGTACGGGCCAGGCGCAGCACGGCCGCGTCCACGTCGACGACGGTGACCGAGGAGACGTCGGCGTAGCGGAGGAGCTCGCGGACGGCGAGGCCGTCGCCGCCGCCGAGGACGAGGATCCTGCGGTGCGGGCCGTCCATCGCGGGGTGGACGAGGGCTTCGTGGTAGCGGTACTCGTCGTCGCCGTTGACCCGGAGGCGGCCGTCGAGGAAGAGGGAGAGCGGCTTGCCGCTGCCGCCGCCGCCCGTGAGGACGACCTCCTGGACGTCGGACTGGACGGCCACGCGGACGTCGTCGCCGTAGACGGCGTGGCGGGCGGCCCGTTCGAAGGGCCCGCTGAGGGCGGAGCAGGTGGCGAGGAGGGCGAGGACGAGACCGTTGGCGGCTATGAGGAGCCGACGGGTGCGGACCGAGAGGTCGCCGCGGAAGAGCCACAGGACGAGCGCGCCGCCGGCGACGGCGTTGACCGCGCCGGTCAGCAGGGCGCCCGTCAGCTGGCCGAGCACGGGCAGCAGGAGGAAGGGGAAGGCGAGGCCGCCGACGAGGGCGCCCACGTAGTCGGCGGCGAAGAGGTCGGCCACGGCGCCGCCCGCGTCCTGGCGGCGGATGCGCTGGATGAGCGTCATCAGCAGGGGCACTTCGGCGCCGATCAGCACGCCGATGGCGAGGGAGAAGCCGACCAGCGCCGGCCGCGACTGGCCGAACCAGGCGAAGCACGCGTAGAGCGCCATGGCCGACGAGCCGCCTATGAGCGCGAGTAACGCCTCGACCACGGCGAAGCCCAGGGCGGCGCGCCCGCGCAGCCGCTTGGCGAGGAGCGAGCCGATGCCCATCGCGAAGACCATGACGGACAGCACGACGGACGCCTGGGTGACGGAGTCGCCGATGAGATACGAGGCGAGGGCGACCAGCTCCAGCTCGTACACCAGCCCGCAGGCGGCGCAGATGAAGACGGTGGTCAGCACGACGAGGCGGCCGAGCCCGGCCGGTACGGGCAGCCGCGCCGGTACCGGGCGGTAGATCATGTTGGGAACGCTACGTCACGAAACGGCAACCCTTTGTCACCCACAAGGGTTTATTACGAGAGGGCGGCCGCCGTCCGCGCCCCGACTCTCGTGCGGGTGGCGACCAGCCGCCCCTCCTGGGGGTAGGCGTGCCAGGTGCGCCAGCTGACCTGGCCGTCGCACCGCTGGGCGAGCAGGGCGGTGAAGGCGTGCGGGCTGCCCGGGAAGGTGCCGGCCAGGCCGTAGGGGTGCTCGGCGACCAGGGCGAGGAGCTCCTGCGCGCGGCCCGCGAAGGAGCCGTGCGAGAGCGTCTCTATCCGGGCCGCGAACTCGTACTCCCAGGCGCCGATGCGCTTGGCGACCCCCAGCGGCAGCGGGGTGGCGCTGCCCGGCAGGCAGGCGACGGTCTCCGAGCAGACGCCGCCGCCCTCCTCCAGCAGCACCTGGTGCGAGGCGCCGAGCAGGCGCAGCTGGACCTGGGAGCCGTCGAGCTGGAGGTCGAGGACGGCCAGCGCGGGCAGCGGGTCCTTGCCCAGGCACCAGGCGAGGTCGGCGGCGCGGGTGTCGGTGTAGGTGGTCTTGAGGGTGGTGAGCATGGGTCGGCTCCGCAAGCAGGCAGTGGAGGGTGGGCCGGCCCGCCGGGGAGGACCAGGGTCTTCGGCTGCACGAGCTGAGGACGGGAGGTCTTCGAGTGCGCCGGCTCATGCCCACATATGAGCTGTTTCCGTGGGTCCGGGGACGTCCGGGGACAGTGATTACCGGATTCCCCGGAGCCTTAATGAGAGGGAATCATGAATGAGCAGCGCCCACAGCGTTTTTACCCATCTCATCGTGCTTTCCATCCACGCGAGGGCCGGACAGTTCAACTGTTCAGAATCTTTGCGGACCGGCGGCGGGCCCGGCGCGCGCCCGATAGCGCGTCCGATAGCGCACCCGGCGGGCCGGTGGAACCCGCCGGGCGCATATGCGAGCAAGCGCGATCAAGCGCGGGACGTCCGCAAATCCCCGTCAGGCGGCGTTCATCAGCTTCTCCACCGCCGAAATCACGGACTCTTCACGCTTGCAGAACGAGAAACGCACGAGATACGACGGCGCATCGGGGCGCAGATTGAAGGCGGCCGTCGGAATGGCCACCACCCCGGCGCGCGACGGGAGTTCGCGGCAGAATCGCACGCCGTCCGCGTACCCCCACGCGCGGATGTCCGCCTGGAGGAAATACCCCGCCTCCGCGCGATAGGGGCGCAGACCGGCGCCCGCGAGCCCCCGGCTCAGCAGGTCGCGGTTGCGCTGCAGCGCGCTCCGCAGCTCCCCCGCCCACTCCTCCACGCCGTCCAGCATCCGCGCGAGCGCCTCCTGATACGGCGTGCCCGAGGCGTAGGTGAGGAACTGCTTCGCGGCCGCGACCGCCCGCACGAGCCGGGCGGGCCCGCACACCCAGCCGACCTTCCAGCCGGTCACGTTGAACGTCTTGCCTGCCGACGAGATGGTCAGCGTACGCTCGCGCATGCCGTCCAGCGCCGCGATCGTCGCGTGCTGCCCGCCGTCGTAGACGAGGTGCTCGTACACCTCGTCCGTCACCACCGTCAGTCCGTGCTCCTCGCACAGCGCCGCGATCACCGCGAGCTCCTGCGGCGTGAAGACCTTGCCCGTCGGATTGTGCGGGCTGTTGAGCATCAGCACGCGCGTGCGCGGGGTGACGGCGGCCCGCAGCGCGTCCGCGTCGAGCACGAAGGCGTCGCCGTCCTCGGCGAGCGGCACGCCGACCACGCGCGCGCCGGCGAACCGGGCGCCCGCCGGATAGGCGTCGTAGCAGGGGTCGAAGGCCAGCACCTCGTCGCCCGGGTCGCACAGCGCGAGCAGCGCCGCGGCGAGGGCCTCGGTCGCGCCGGTCGTCACCAGCACCTCGTCCTGCGGGTCGTACGCGAGCCCGTAGCGCCGCAACTGGTGCGCGGCGACCGCCTCGCGCAGCGCGGGGAAGCCGGCGGCCGGCGGGTACTGGTTGCTGCCCGCGAGGACCGCCGCCGAGACCTCCTTCAGCAGCCCGGGCGGAGCGCTCAGTTCCGGCACGCCCTGGCCGAGGTTGACCGCGCCCGTGCGCCGGGCGAGCTCCGTCATCTCCGTGAAGACCGAGGTACCGAGGCCCTGCACGCGGGCGGCGGGGCTCCACTCCTGGTTCCGGCTGGTCCGGCTGTTGCGGCGATCGTTCATGCGATCCCTCTTCCGGTTCGGTTTCTGAGGCTGCCTCACCCTAGGCAGGCCCGCACGCGCGGACACAGCACACCGTCCGTCGCGCACTCCGCAGACACTCCGCAGTGCCCGCCGAGCGGGTGGAAGGCGCACCGCTTACGGGCGCTCCCGCTCGCGCGCGCGAGACGGGCGCCGCAAGGTCGAAGGTGCAGTCGAGGCGCCGTCACGGGTGCCGAGAGGATGCCGGAGGTCCCCCGTGTCAGCCGACACCGCCGTGCCCGTCCGGGCGCCGGAGCCGCGCCCCGCGTCCGGCAGCGCCCGCGTCCGCCGCGTCGAGCGGGCCCGGGCCGCCCTGCGCCGGGCCGCACCCGCCCTCGCCTTCTACGCGGCGGCCCGGCTGACCGGCATGGCGACGATGGCCGCCTGGGCCTGGTGGATCGGCCGCCACCCGCGCACGCTGCTCGGCCACTCCTGGGACGGCATCTGGTACGCGGGGATCGCCCGGCACGGCTACGGCCGGGTGCTGCCCTCGCCGACGACACGCGGGGTCGTCTTCAACGACCTGGCGTTCTTCCCGCTCTACCCCGGCCTCGTGCACGCCGTCTCCACCGTCACGCCGCTGACCGTCGTCAGCTCCGGCCTCGTCGTCGCCTGGCTGTCCGCCGGAGCCTCCGCCTGGGGCATCTACGCGCTCGGGGAACGGGTCTTCGGGCATATTTACGGGCAGGCGTACGGGCGCAGGGCGGCGACGCTGCTCGTGGTGCTGTGGGGGCTGCTTCCGCACGCGATCGTGCAGACCATGGCCTACACCGAGCCGCTGATGACCGCGCTCGCGGCGTGGGCCCTGTACGCGCTGGTCACCGGCCGCCCGCTGTGGGCCGGAGCGCTCTGCCTGCTCGCCGGCCTGTCCCGGCCGAACGCGGTCGCCGTCGCCGCGGCCGTCGTCTGCTCCTGCGGGCTGCTGCTGTGGCGCGACCGGGGCGCGCGCGGCAACTGGCGGGTGTGGGCGGGCGCGGCCCTCGCCCCGCTGGGCTGGACCGGCTACGTCGTCTGGGCCGGATACCGCTCCGGCGGCGGCCCGCTCGGCTACTTCGAGGTGCAGCGGCTGTGGGGCTCCCGGTTCGACTTCGGGAGGGACGCGCTGCGGTTCGTGCGGCACCTGATCGTCGGGCGGGACGCGATGGCGTACTACGTGACGGTCGCGATCATCGCCGTCGCGCTCGTCTCGCTGGCCCTCCTGGCCCTGGAGCGGCCCCGGCCGCCGGCGGCGCTGCTCGTGTACGCGGTCGTGCTCGTCGTCATCGCGGTCGGCGGGTCGAGCTACTTCGCCTCGAAACCGCGGTTCCTGCTCCCGGCCTTCCCGCTGCTGGCACCGGCGGCCCTTGCCCTGGCCCGCGCGCGCCCTCGCACGCTCGTGACGACGGTGGGGGCGTTGGCGGGGTTGTCGTTCTTCTACGGAACGTATCTGCTGACCGTGGCCCGCATGCCGATGTAGGTGGCGGGCGTCGCCGGCGACGGCGGGTCCGGCACCGCCGGGGCACGCCGGTGGGGGTGGCGCGCCGCGGCGGCGGACATTCTTGCCTGTCGGCAAGACAGCGTGGGGGGCGCCCCTGGCCTTCCAGGGGCGCCGCTCCTGGCCCTCTTGCCGCAGGCAAGGACTATCCGCCGCCGCGGCGCTCAGCCACCGCGGCGCGGCCCGGCGGTGCCGAACCGTGCGGCGTTACGCCTCGTCGTCCGGCTTCTGGTCGTCGCCGGACTCCGCGTCCGCCTCCAGGCCCAGCTGCTCCACGAGCCACTTGTCGAACTCGATGGACGCCCGCACCCAGCTGACCGTGCTGGAGACGAAGTGCTCCAGCGACACGCCGACGCCGATCAGCATCTGCGCCTCGCCGATCAGGCGGACCGTGCCGTCGTCGTTCGTGTGGGTGTAGACCTTCGGCCACAGCGTGCGGCGGTTCCAGTCGTCGATGGCCTCCAGCAGGCGGGCCTTCTCGTCGATGGCGTGCGGGCGGTCGTAGAACGTCCGCACGGAGAAGACCTGCTGCTCCTCCTCGCCGCGGAACATGAAGTACGTGCGGAACTGCTCCCACGGGGCGGCGAGGTCGCCCTCGTCGTCCACGACGTACTTCAGCTCCATCTGGTCGAGGAGCTGCTTGACCAGGTCCTGGTCGGGGATGACGGGGCCGGTCGGGCCCGCCTCAGGCTGCGGC
>NZ_JBPQTW010000260.1:0-8756 GCF_051386535.1 Streptomyces sp. URMC 127 | reverse complement strand
GTCCGGGGTGAGCACCGACTCCCCCGGACGGCGCTCCACGCACGTCCGGCGCGCGCTATCTCAGCAGCACCCCCGCCGCCTCCCCCGTCGCTTCCGATGGGAGGGCTACCAGGCCCATTTCGGCGCTCGTGGAGAGCAGGGGGTGGGCCGGCAGGATGCGGACCGTGTAGCCGAAGGGGCCCGTGCGGTCGAGGGTGAGCGGGCCCTCGTAGAGGCGGCGGCCGTCGAGGGCGGGCCCCCCGGCCGGCTTGAGGGGGAAGACGGCGGTCCGGCTCAGCCGGTCGGTGGGGTCGACGCGCCCGGCGACGGCCTGCACCTCGACGTCCGCCGGGTCCAGCGGCCCGAGCGTGACGCTCACCCGCAGGGAGACCGTCGAGCCGAGCGTCGCCGTGCCGTTGAGCTCGGTGTCGGCGGCTGCCTCCACGTGGTCGACGGCCACGCCCGGCCACCCGGCCCGTACGCGGGCCTTCCAGGCGGCCAGCTCGCTCGCCGCGGCGGGCGTGAGGGCCCGCTGGGCCTCGGCGGCGGGGGCGTAGAGCCGCTCCACGTACTCCCGCACCATGCGCCCGGCGAGGACCTTGGGGCCGAGCGTGGTCAGCGTGCGGCGGACCATCTCGATCCAGCGGCCCGGCAGCCCGCCCTGCGCCCGGTCGTAGAAGCGCGGGGCGACGCGCCGCTCCAGCAGGTCGTAGAGGGCCGCCGCCTCCAGGTCGTCGCGGCGGTTGTCGTCCATGGCCGCGCCGTCGGCGGTGGGGATGGCCCAGCCGAAGTCGGGCTCGTACCACTCGTCCCACCAGCCGTCGAGCACGGAGAGGTTGAGGCAGCCGTTGAGGGCGGCCTTCATCCCCGAGGTGCCGCAGGCCTCCAGCGGCCGCAGCGGGTTGTTGAGCCAGACGTCGCAGCCGGGGTAGAGCCGCTGGGCCATGGCCATGCCGTAGTCGGGCAGGAAGACCAGGCGGCGGCGCACGCGCGGGTCGTCGGCGAACCGCACGAGCTCCTGCACGAGGCGCTTGCCGCTGTCGTCGGCGGGGTGGGCCTTGCCGGCGACGACGATCTGCACGGGGCGCTCGGGGTGCAGCAGGAGCTCCATGAGGCGGTCGCGATCGCGGAGCATGAGGGTGAGGCGCTTGTACGAGGGGACGCGGCGGGCGAAGCCGATGGTGAGGACATCGGGGTCGAGGACGCCGTCGATCCAGCCGAGCTCGGCGGTGCCGGCGCCGCGCTCGCGCCAGGAGGCGCGCAGCCGCTCGCGCACCTCCTCGACCAGTTGTTCGCGCAGGGTGCGGCGCAGGTCCCAGATGTCGGCGTCGGGGATCTCGGCGAGGGCGTCCCAGCGCTGCGGGCCGCCGGTGGCCAGGGCGTCCTCGGCGCGGCCGGCGCCGACCCGGCGGGCGCCCAGGCGCAGCACCTCGGGGGCGACCCAGGTGGGTGCGTGGACGCCGTTGGTGACGGAGTCGATGGGCACCTCCTCGGGGTCGAAGCCGGGCCACAGGCCGGCGAACATCTGCCGGCTGACCTGCCCGTGGAGGGTGGAGACGCCGTTGGCGCGCTGGGCGAGGCGCAGGCCCATGACGGCCATGTTGAAGAGGTTGGGCTCGCCGCCGGGGTAGGTCTCCAGGCCCAGTTCGAGGACGCGTTCGACGTCGATGCCGGGCAGTTCGCCGGCGGGGCCGAAGTGGCGGGCGACGAGCTCGCGGTCGAAGCGGTCGATGCCGGCGGGCACGGGGGTGTGGGTGGTGAAGACGGCGCCCGCCCGGGCGCACTCCAGGGCGGCGTCGAAGTCCAGTCCGGCTGCGACGAGTTCGCGGATGCGCTCCAGGCCGAGGAAGCCGGCGTGGCCCTCGTTGGTGTGGAAGACCTCGGGCGCGGGGTGGCCGGTGAGCCGGCAGTACGTGCGCACGGCGCGCACGCCGCCGATGCCCAGGAGCATCTCCTGGAGCAGCCGGTGCTCGCCGCCGCCGCCGTAGAGCCGGTCGGTGACCTCGCGCTCGCCGGGGCCGTTCTCCTCGACGTCGGAGTCGAGGAGGAGCAGCGGCACGCGGCCGACGCGGGCCTGCCAGATGTAGGCGCGCAGGGAGCGGCCGCCGGGCAGGGCGAGGGAGATGCGGCTCGCGCTGCCGTCGGGCTCGCGGAGCATGGTGAGGGGCAGCTCGTTGGGGTCGAGCAGGGGGTAGTGCTCCTGCTGCCAGCCCTCGCGGGAGAGGGACTGGCGGAAGTAGCCGTGCCGGTAGAGCAGCCCGACGCCGATGAGGGGGACGCCGAGGTCGCTGGCGGACTTCAGGTGGTCGCCGGCGAGGATGCCGAGGCCGCCGCTGTACTGCGGCAGGGCGGCGGTGATGCCGAACTCGGGCGAGAAGTAGGCGATGGCGGCGGGCAGCCCCTCGGGCTGCTCCTGGTACCAGCGCCGGCCGGTCAGATAGTCCTGCAGGTCGTCGGCGGCCGCGGCGAGCCGCCGCAGGAAGCGGCGGTCTTCGGCGAGGGCGGCGAGCCGGGCGGCGGGCACGGAGCCCAGCAGCCGCATGGGGTCGCCGGCGGCGGCCCGCCAGCCCTCGGGGTCGACGGCCTGGAAGAGCTCACGGGTCTCGGGGTGCCAGGACCAGCGCAGGTTGCGCGCCAGCTCGCTGAGCGGTCGTAGGGGCTCCGGAAGAACGGGGCGCACACTGAATCGACGAATGGCCTTCACCCCCACGACGGTAGCGGTGAGGCCGGGGTGCTTCGTGGCGCTTCGCGGCAACTGCCTGCTCCCGGCAGGTGCAGGCGGGAAGTGCGCCCCCTGGTGCTGCGCCGGGGGACGGCGCCGGACCGCCCGCCCGCCGGGCGGGGGGCGGCTCCGCGGGCCGGGCCGGGCTGGCCGGGAAGGGCGTCCGTATGGTGGACGGGGCGTGGGTGCGGATCGTACGCCTCACCGCGGCGGGTACGGCATTCGTACGAGGCGCGAATACGCCGCGCGTACAGCGGCTCGGGCGGCGGCCGGCCGGCGCTACGGCCTTCGCCGGCCCCGGCGGGGCGCCATTCCCCCGTCTGGCCGCCGGTTACCCGGTTTCCGCGCATTGCACACGATCGGCCCAGCGAGGAGACTTCGTACGGGTGACGGAGTGCCGACCATCCTCCCCAGCCGGTGCCACGGGAACTACGCACCGGTAGGTCCCACGGTGCGGGCATGCCCGCCCGGGACCGGTGGGAAAGCTCAACCGGTATGCAGGCCCTCGCAGTCCGCCGCCGCCCCCAGTACCCCGTCCCGGACCCTTCCGCCCCTCTTCCGCACCCACCCGAGTGAACGCGGTCAGGAGCAGTCATGCCCGCACCCGGCCGGCCGCCGGCGAAACAGATAGAAAGAGCAGAACCCGCCAGTCCCGCGCCTCCGTTCTTCCCTCACCGCCCTGCCCGCCCCCTCTTTCTCCGCAGGTGATCCCATGATCGGTCGTATCCCCGTCCTGGACCTCGGGCCGCTCGTGGACTGCGGCCGCCGGCCGGTCAAGGCGGTCGTCGGCGAGACCTTCCAGGTCACCGCCACCGTCTTCCGCGAGGGCCACGACGCGCTCGGCGCCAACGTGGTGCTGCGCGACCCGGCGGGCCGCTGCGGCCCCTGGACCCCCATGCGCGAGCTGGCCCCCGGCACCGACCGCTGGGGGGCGGACGTGACCCCGGACAGCGAGGGCCGCTGGACGTACGCGGTGGAGGCGTGGAGCGATCCGGTGGCGAGCTGGCGCCGGACGGCCTCGGTGAAGATCCCGGCCGGGATGGACGTCCAACTCGTGCTGGAGGAGGGCGCGCTGCTGTACGAGCGGGCCGCCGCCGGGGTGCCGAAGAAGGAGGGCCGCGAGGCGGTGCTGGCCGCCGCGGACGCCCTGCGCGACCCGGGCCGGGCGGCCACCGCGCGGCTCGCGGCCGCCCTCGCCCCGCCGGTCACGGCGGCCCTGGCCGAGCACCCGCTGCGCGAGCTGGTGACCACGAGCCGCCCGGTGCCGGTGCTGGTGGAGCGCGAGCGGGCGCTCTTCGGGTCCTGGTACGAGATGTTCCCGCGCTCGGAGGGGGCGACGCCCGCGGAGGGGCGCCGCCCCGCCCGCAGCGGCACCTTCCGGACCGCGGCGCGGCGCCTGCCGGCGATCGCCGCGATGGGCTTCGACGTCGTCTACCTGCCGCCGGTGCACCCCATCGGCACCGCGTACCGCAAGGGCCCCAACAACGCCCTCACCGCGGGCCCGTACGACGTCGGCAGCCCCTGGGCGATCGGCTCGGCCGACGGCGGCCACGACGCCCTCCACCCCGACCTCGGCACCTTCGAGGACTTCGACCACTTCGTGGCCCGCGCCCGCGAGCTGCGCATGGAGGTCGCCCTCGACTTCGCGCTGCAGTGCTCCCCCGACCACCCCTGGGTGGCCAAGCACCCCGAGTGGTTCCACCACCGCGCCGACGGCACGATCGCCTACGCCGAGAACCCGCCCAAGAAGTACCAGGACATCTACCCCCTGGCCTTCGACGAGGACTTCGACGGGCTGCTCCGCGAGAGCCTGCGCGTGCTGCGGTTCTGGATGGAGCGCGGCGTGCGGATCTTCCGGGTCGACAACCCGCACACCAAGCCGGTGGTCTTCTGGGAGAAGGTGATCGCCGAGATCGGCCGCACCGATCCGGACGTGATCTTCCTCGCCGAGGCCTTCACCCGGCCCGCCATGATGCGCACGCTCGGCGCGATCGGCTTCCAGCAGTCGTACACCTACTTCACCTGGCGCAACACCAAGCAGGAGATCACCGACTACCTCACGGAGCTGTCCGGGGAGTCGGCCGCCCTCATGCGCCCCAACCTCTTCGTGAACACCCCGGACATCCTGCACGCCTACCTGCAGCACGGCGGCCGGCCCGCCTTCGAGGCGCGCGCCGTGCTCGCCGCGACGCTCTCCCCCTCCTGGGGCGTCTACGCCGGCTACGAGCTGTGCGAGAACACCCCGGTGCACCCCGGGAGCGAGGAGTACCTGGACTCGGAGAAGTACCAGCTGCGGCCGCGCGACTGGGAGGCCGCCGAGCGCGAGGGGCGCAGCCTGGCCCCGCTGATCACCGTGCTCAACCGGCTGCGGCGGCGCCAGCCCGCCCTGCGGCAGCTGCGCAACCTGCGCTTCCACCACGCCGACAACGACGCCGTCATCGCCTATTCCAAGCGGGCGGGCGGCTCGTGCGTCCTCACCGTCGTCAACCTCGACCCCCACCACACCCACGAGGCCACGGTCTCGTTGGACATGCCGGAACTCGGCCTCGCGTGGCATGAGTCCGTCCCGGTGCGCGACGAGCTCACCGGAGAGACCTATCACTGGGGCAGGGACAACTATGTGCGCCTTGAGCCGGGCCGTTCCCTCGCGCCCGCGCACGTGTTCTCGCTGCGACCGTCCTCACCGATCGGAGGGTCACCCACACCATGATCGTCAATGAGCCCGTCCCCGACACCTTCGAGGACACTCCCGCCAAGGACCTGGATCCCGACTGGTTCAAGCGCGCCGTCTTCTACGAGGTGCTCGTACGGTCCTTCCAGGACAGCGACGGCGACGGCATCGGCGACCTCAAGGGTCTGACGGCCAAGCTGGACTACCTGCAATGGCTGGGCGTCGACTGCCTGTGGCTGCCGCCGTTCTTCCAGTCGCCGCTGCGCGACGGCGGCTACGACGTCTCCGACTACACCGCGGTGCTCCCGGAGTTCGGCGACCTCGCCGACTTCGTCGAGTTCGTGGACGCGGCGCACCAGCGCGGCATGCGCGTCATCATCGATTTTGTCATGAACCATACGAGCGATCAGCACGAGTGGTTCCAGCAGTCGCGCAGCGACCCCGACGGCCCCTACGGCGACTACTACGTCTGGGCGGACGACGACAAGCGCTATCCGGACGCCCGGATCATCTTCGTGGACACGGAGACCTCGAACTGGACCTTCGACCCGGTCCGCAAGCAGTACTACTGGCACCGCTTCTTCTCGCACCAGCCCGACCTCAACTACGAGAACCCGGCGGTGCAGGAGGAGATCCTGGCCGCGCTGCGGTTCTGGCTGGACCTCGGCATCGACGGCTTCCGGCTGGACGCGGTGCCGTACCTCTTCGCCGAGGAGGGCACCAACTGCGAGAACCTCCCGCGCTCGCACCAGTTCCTCAAGCGCGTCCGGGCGGAGATCGACGCCCACTACCCGGACACGGTGCTGCTGGCCGAGGCCAACCAGTGGCCCGAGGACGTCGTCGACTACTTCGGGGACTACGAGACCGGCGGCAACGAATGCCACATGGCCTTCCACTTCCCCGTGATGCCGCGCATCTTCATGGCCGTGCGGCGGGAGTCGCGCTACCCGGTCTCGGAAATCCTGGCCAAGACCCCGGCCATCCCCTCGCGCTGCCAGTGGGGCATCTTCCTGCGCAACCACGACGAGCTGACGCTGGAGATGGTCACCGACGAAGAGCGCGACTACATGTACGCGGAGTACGCCAAGGATCCGCGGATGCGCGCCAACATCGGCATCCGCCGCCGACTGGCCCCGCTGCTCGACAACGACCGCAACCAGATCGAGCTGTTCACCGCGCTGCTGTTCTCCCTGCCCGGCTCGCCGATCCTCTACTACGGCGACGAGATCGGCATGGGCGACAACATCTGGCTCGGCGACCGCGACGGCGTGCGCACGCCCATGCAGTGGACGCCGGACCGCAACGCCGGCTTCTCCTCCTGCGACCCGGGCCGGCTCTACCTGCCGACCATCATGGACCCGGTCTACGGCTACCAGGTCACCAACGTCGAGGCGGCGATGAGCAGCCCCTCGTCGCTGCTGCACTGGACCCGCCGGATGATCGAGATCCGCAAGCAGAACCCGGCGTTCGGGCTCGGCTCGTACACCGAACTCACCTCCAGCAACCCCGCCGTGCTCGCGTTCCTGCGCGAAGTGCGGCTGCCCGGGCAGCGGGAGGACGACATCGTGCTGTGCGTGAACAACTTCTCCCGCTTCGCACAGCCGACCGAGCTGGACCTGCGGTCGTTCAGCGGCCTGCATCCCGTCGAGCTGATCGGTGGGGTGCGCTTCCCCGCCATCGGCGAACTGCCTTATCTGCTCACCCTGGCCGGGCACGGCTTCTACTGGTTCCGGCTGCGCCGTGGTGCACCGCCGCAGGCCGGCCACTGAGGGCGCTCCCGTGCGCGCCGGAGCCCGCCGGCCGGCCGCGCACGGGCGGTTTCCCCCCGGCAGCCCTGGGCACTCGTACTACTACGCACGAGCCGGGCCGAACGGATCGCCTCCGCTTCGGGCACCGCCTCGGGGGCCGCAGCCCGGCCGCCGCGCGCGCCGCACCGGGGGCCGCGGGCGCTGACCGCGACAGGCAGCTCCGGACCGGCCGCCCGGCACCCCCCGGCCCCGGCCGGGACCCCAGCACCGCGTACAGGTCAATGCCGCAATCCGGGACCAAGATCCGGGACACTTTGCCCCATATGCCATGCCCCGGGGAAAGGACGCGACGCCATGTCGGACGCTGCACCGTCCCGCCGGGGCACCGGGCGCCGGGGGGCCACCGCCCCCGGTCCGCTGCTGTCCTCGGTCCGCGCCGCCCCCGCGGCCCACGCGCCCGAGGCGGAGACCGCCGACGCGGGGCTGCTGGGGTCGCTGGTGCCGCTGCTCTCCGAGTGGCTGCCGCGGCAGCGGTGGTTCGCCGGCAAGGGGCGCCCCATCACCGGCTTCACGCTCGTCGCCGCCACGGAGCTGCTGCCGCACCTGCCCGGCACGACCGCCCCGGGCCTGCTCCACCTGCTCGTCCGCGCCCAGCAGCCCGGCTCGCCCGGGACCGTGCGCACCGCGGCCGCCCCGGGCCCGGCCGTCCACGCCGGCACGGACGACTGCTACCAGCTCCTGCTCGGCGTCCAGGACGTCCTCCCGCCGCACCTGGCGCCCGCCCTCATCGGCCGCCCCGACGGCGGCCCGCTGCACGGCCGCGCCGTCTACGAGGGCCTGGCCGACCCGCGGCTGGCCTCCCTGCTGCTGGAGCGGCTGCGGCTGCCCGGCCGGCTCGGCCCGCTGCGCTTCACCCGCGAGGAGGGCGTCGTCATCGGCGCCGGGCTCGCGCCCCGCCTGATCGGCGCCGAGCAGTCCAACTCCTCCGTCGTCTACGGCGAAACGTACATCCTCAAGCTCTTCCGCCGCGTCTGCCCCGGCACCAACCCCGACCTCGAACTCCCCCGCGCCCTCGCCGGCACCGGCTGCGCCCGGGTGCCCGCGCCCGCCGCCTGGTTCGAGGCCGTCGTGCCCGGCGCGGGCGCCGAACCCATGACGCTCGGCGTCCTGCAGCCCTATCTGCCCGGCTCCGCCGACGGCTGGCAGCTCGCCCTGAGCGCCCTCGCCGTCCGCGCCGACTTCACCGCCTCCGCCCGCGCGCTCGGCCACGCCACCGCGGAGGTGCACGGCGCGCTCGCCGAGGCGCTGCCCACGGTCGTCCTGCGCCGCCCCCAGCTCGAACACCTCGCCGCCGCCATGACCGGCCGCCTCGACGCGGCCGCCGACGCCGTCCCGGCGCTGCGCCCCTACCGGGCCGCGCTGCGCGGCGCGTACGACGACCTGGCCGCGCTCGGCCGGGCCGGGCGCACCTGGCGCGCCCAGCGCATCCACGGCGACCTCCACCTCGGGCAGGCCCTGCGCACGGCCGAGGACGGCCGCTGGGCCATCATCGACTTCGAGGGCGAGCCCGCCCGCCCGCTCGCCGAGCGCGGCCAGGTCGTCGTACGCGCCGCGCAGCGCGGCCCGGTAGGGGCGC
>NZ_JBPQTW010000259.1:0-8908 GCF_051386535.1 Streptomyces sp. URMC 127 | reverse complement strand
CCCCCCCCCCCCCCCCCCCCCCCCCCCCCGCTGCACGTGTTGCCGCATTTCAAAAACTTTTGCCGATTCAAAACCCTCTGCGGCATACTGGCGATTCTCCCCCCGGTGTACCGACCATTCCTCTATTCCTGTGTGAGGGCCCCTGCCCCATGGGCGTTTTTCTGCGTGCCCTGCGTGCACTTGTCGTGCTCGCGGGTTTCTATCTGCTGTGCCTGGTCGTCCTCGGCGTCTTCGCCGGAATCGGAGTCGCCGTTTACTGGCGGGGAGTCAATCCCCTCGCCCTCAAGCTCACCGTCGTCCTCGCCCTCCTGGCCTTCCCCGTCGTGCGCGGAATGCTGCTCTTCCGTACGCCCAAGGACGACGGCGACGAAGGCCTGCCCGTCTCCGAGGAGCAGCAGCCGCGGCTGTGGGCCGCCGTGCGCGAGGTGGCCGGCGCCGCCGGCACCCGCATGCCGGACGAGATCCGCCTCACCGGCACCGTCAACGCCGCCGTCAGCGAGAACGCCCGCCTGCTCGGGCTGCTGCCCGGCCGCCGCCGGCTCTACCTCGGCGTCCCCCTGATGACCGGCCTCGACGAGGCGCAGCTGCGCGCCGTCCTCGCCCACGAGTTCGGCCACTACGGCCACGCCGACACCCGCCTCTCCGCCGTCACCGCCCGCGGCCGGCACGCCGTCGCCCGCACGGTGAACGCTTTCGCGGAGCGGGCCGAGCAGCAGGTGGAGAAGGAGCGGCTGCGCCAGGAGAAGGCCGCCGAGAAGGCCCTGCGCAAGGGCCGCAAGGCCAAGGAGGTGGACACCCGCGGCGCCGGGTGGACCTACCGCCGGATGAGCGGGCTCTTCATCGCCTACGGCAAGTTCGCCCTGCGGGCCACCCAGAGCGACGCCCGCCGCCAGGAGCTCGCCGCCGACCGGCTCGCCGTCCGGATCGCCGGCCGCGACGCCACCGCCTCCGCGCTGCGCGAAGCCGTCGTCCTCGACGCCGCCCACGGCTTCTACCTGCGCGGGTACGCCTCCGTCGGGCTGGCCGCGGGCCTGCTGCCCCCGTACGGCCAGTTCTACGGCGGGCTCTCCCGCCTGCTCGCCGAACCGGCCCGCCAGGAAGAGCTCGACGCACTGCGCCGCGACCTGCCGCCCGGCGACCCCTCCCCGTACGACGCGCACCCCCCGACGGCCGAGCGGATCCGCCTCATCGAGGCCATGCCCGACGACGGGCGCGGCAGCCGGCCCGCCGGCCCCGCCATGGGCCTGCTGCAGGCCCCCGCGCGCGTCTTCGCCGACCTCGAAGCGGCCACCCTCACCCAGGAGGCGCTGCACCTGCCCCGCGCGGACTGGCCCGAGCTCGTCCACCACGGCATCCGCGCCGGCCACGAGGCCGACGCCGGCCCCCTCCGGGACGCCATCGCGCGCGTCACCGGCGGCCCCCTCACCCTGACCGCCCTGCTGGACGCGGCCGACCGCGGCAGCCTGTGGCAGATAGCCGCAGCCCTCCCGCAGCCGCGGGCCGCGCAGCAGGCCACCGGCCGCGCCGCGCGCGAATTCCTGCGCCCGGCGCTCCTCGACGGCCTGACCAGCCTCGTCCTGCTGGAGCTCGTGGAGGCCCGGACGGCCTGGTGGGAGCTGTCCTGGGCGGAGAGCGCCCGGCTGCGCCTGCCGGACGGCTACGACGCCCTGCTGCCGCAGGCTCTGGAGGCGGCCGTCGCCGACGCCCCCGACACCGCGCCGCTGCGGCGCCTGCTGCCGCAGACCGCGCACGCCTGACCCGCCGCCGCCTCCCGCGCCACCGCCCCGCCGCACCCCTTCGCACTCTTCGCACCTCTTCGAACGAATCGAGCCGAACCCCCGTGGCACGACTGCTGCCCCTCCTCGTCATAGCCGTCTGGATCTTCATCTGGTACCGCAACCGCAAGGGCGCCGCCGCACGGCCCGGGCGCGCGAAGACCACCGCCCCCGCCGCGCCCCGGCTGTCCCAAGAGGCGGCCGCCCTCGGCCTCCTCCCGCAGGACCGGCAGGACACCGAGCGGCTCCTGCACGACCCGCAGATCGACGGCGCGCGGGCGGCGGCGGAGCGCGGCGCCTGGGAGCCCGCCGCCGAGGCCATGACGGCCATCGGCAAGGACTGGGAGCGCCGGACCGCGCTCGTCATCTCCCTCGCCCACGCCGCGGCCGGCGAGGACGCCTGGCTCACGGCCTGGGAGGCCGCCCGCCCGGGCGACCCCGATGCCGCCGCCGTGCGCGCCCGGTCCACGGTCTTCCTGGCCTGGCAACTGCGGGGCGACCGCACCGCGGACCGCACCTCCGCCGAGCAGTTCGAGGGCTTCCACCGCGTCCTGCTGCGGGCCCGCGAGGACATCGCCCGCGCCGTCGAGCTCGCCCCCGAAGACCCCTCCCCGCACGTCTCCGACCTCTGGGCAGGGCTCGGCCTCGGCTACCCGCACGCCTACGTGAACGAGCTCTGGGCCGAGATCACCACCCGCGCCCCGTACCACTACGAGGCGCACTACAGCGCCCTCCAGTACTGGTGCCAGAAGTGGCACGGCTCGGCCGAGCTGGCCCGTGCCTTCGCCGACAAGGCCGCTTCCGGCGCACCGGCCGGCACCCTGCTGCCCGCCCTGCGGCTCGTCGCCCACTTCGAGCACCTCGACCGGCCCCTCAACGGCAAGCACTACCGCACCCCCGAGGTCACCGCCATGGTCGACGCCCTGCTCGCCGACCTCCCGGCCGTCCGGCCCGACCACCCGCGCCTCCCCGAGGCCCGGCACCTGCTGGCCTTCTTCCTGGTGCAGCAGAAGCGCCACGCCGAGGCCCTCGAACAGTTCCGGCTCGTCGACGGCTGCGTCGCGTCGATCCCCTGGAGCTACTTCGAGGACCCTGCAAAGAAGTACTGCGATTACCGGGAACGAGCCGTTCAGGGCGCCCGGTAGCCACTCCCCGTTCACCAGACCGCACCCCGCACCTTCCCCACCTGCAACCGAATAAAAAAGCAGAGCCCGATCCGTTTGCGGGCGTGCGCAGCGTGAACTCGCTGTTGCGCACCGCCACTTGACGGATTGGGCTCTGCTGTCTTGCCGCTCCCCGGTTTACTGGGGAACGCTCTGAACCAGCCGGTCGGGCGCTGCTGCGCGCCGAAAGGGATCTGGAGGAGAAATGACGACAGCGCCGCGCGGGCGGGAAGAACTTCCCTTCGACAAAGGTGGTGTTCTGCCCGCCGTTCTCAAACCGGGCGACGGCGCGCAGCGCCTGTGGGGAAAGGGCTCGCTGGTCACCGTGAAGCTCACGGCCGAACAGACCCGGGGCGCCATGGGAATGACTCATTTCGCGGCGAAGCTCGGAGAGCGCTCGCCGAGCCACATCCACACGCTCGAGGACGAGATCTTCATGATCGGGAGCGGTGGCGTACGGGCCACCGTGGGCGACCGCACCGAACTCCTCGAAGGCGGCAGCGTGCTCTTCCTGCCGCGCGGAATCCCGCATTCGTATCTGGTGGAGAGCGAGACGGCCGACCTGTACGTGCTCACCTGCCCCGGCGGATTCGAGCGGTTCTTCCTGGACGGCGGATATCCCGTGCACATGGGGGCTGCCGCGCCGGTCGGCGACCGCTGGTCCGTCGAGCGCACGCAGGAGGTCGCGGAGAAGCTCGGTCTCGGCATCATCTGGGGCAGCTGACCGGCGATATCACTGGCACCGCACAGAGAGAACCATGGGCATGCTGAACAGACGAACCATGCTGACCGGCACCGCCGCCGCCGTGGCGGGCGCCGTCGTGACACAGACGGGCCTCGTGCCCACCCGGGCCGCCGCGGCGGGCCCCGGCGCCGGGGCGGAGGCCGGCGCCGGGGCACCCGCGGCCGTCACCGTCCTGCCGGACGACCCGCGCTACGCGGACCTGGTCGTCGGCAACAACACCCGCTGGGTGGGCCGTCCCGAGTCCGTGCGCATCGTGCACACCACCGAACAGGTCGTCCGGACCGTCCAGGAGGCGGTCCGCGCCGGCAAACGGATATCCGTACGCGGCGGCGGCCACTGCTACGCCGACTTCGTCTACAACCCCGACGTCCGGATCGTCATCGACATGACGGCCATGGACCGGGTCGGCTACGACGAGCAGCGGAAGGCGTTCGTCGTCGAGGCCGGGGCCACGCTGCTGCACGTCTACGAATCCCTCTACAAGGGCTGGGGGGTGGCCCTCCCCGGCGGCATGTGCTACTCCGTGGGCGTCGGGGGCCATATCAGCGGCGGTGGCTACGGCATGCTCTCGCGCAAGCACGGCCTCACCGTCGACCACCTCTACGCCGTCGAGGTCGTCGTCGTGAACGCCGACGGCACCGCACGGGCCGTGGTGGCGACCCGTGAGGCCGGCGACCCGAACCGCGACCTGTGGTGGGCGCACACCGGCGCCGGCGGCGGCAACTACGGCGTGATCACCCGCTACTGGTTCCGCTCGCCGGACGCGACCGGCAGCGAGCCCGCCGCGCAGCTGATGCACCCGCCGAAGGACGTCTACGTCAGCGCGATCTCCCTGCCCTGGAGCAAGCTGGACAAGACGCGCTTCGCCACCCTGGTGAAGAACTTCGGGACCTGGCACGAGAAGAACAGCAGCCCCGACTCGCCGTACGCCTCGCTGTGCAGCTTCCTGATGATCAACCACCGGGCCAACAACAGCATCGGGCTGCTCACGCAGATGGACGCCACCGTGCCGGGCGCGGAGAGGCTCATCACCGCCTACGTCGCCTCCATCACCTCGGCCCTCGGCATCAAGGCCGAGCCGCTGACCACCGCGGTCGGCGAACAGGGCCCGATGCCGGACTTCTTCACGCCGCAGCGCGTGCCCTGGCTGGCCTCCGTCCGCTTCCTGGGCACCAACAACCCCACGCTCACCAACCCCACCCTGCGGGGCATCCACAAGTCCGCCTACCTGCGCAAGGGCTTCAACGACGCCCAGATCGCCTCCCTCCACAAGCACCTGACGCGCACCGACCTGCAGAACCCCAACTCAATGGTCGTCCTGCTCTCCTACGGCGGGAAGATCAACACCGTGCGCTCCGGAGACACCGCCTCCGCCCAGCGCGACTCCGTCTTCAAGGGCCTCTTCCAGAGCTTCTGGCCCGGCGAGAACGAGGACCCGCAGAACCTCGCCTGGACCCGCGAGATCTACGCGGACGTCTTCGCCGCGACCGGCGGCTACCCCGTCCCCGGCCCCGCCACCGACGGCTGCTACATCAACTACCCCGACAGCGACATCACCGACCCGCGGCACAACACGTCCGGGGTGCCCTGGACGACGCTCTACTACAAGGACAACTACCCCCGCCTGCAGCGCGTGAAGGCCGCCTACGACCCGCGCAACGTCTTCCGCCACTCGCAGTCCATCGCCCTGCCGGGGCAGTGACCCCTCACGGAGGAGAACCCAGATGACCGCACAGTTCGAAGGCAAGGTCGCCCTCGTCACCGGGGCGGGCTCCGGCATAGGCCGGGCCAGTGCCCGGGCCTTCGCACGACAGGGCGCGACCGTCGTGGCCGTCGACGTCGCCCTTGAGGCCGCCGCGGAGACCGTGCGGCTCATCGAGGAGGAGGGCGGCAAGGCGAGCGCCGTCGCCGCCGACGTCACCAGCGCCCAGGACACCGAGGCGATGGTCGCCACGGCGGTCTCCCGCCACGGCGGCCTGCACATCGCGCACAACAACGCCGGTCTCTTCGCCCCGCCCGCGCCCCTGGCCGACACCGACCTCGCCACCTGGCACCGGCTCGTCGGCGTGAACCTCACCGGCGTGATGCTGTGCATGAAGTACGAGATCGCCCATATGCGCGAGCACGGCGGCGGAGTGATCGTCAACGCCTCGTCCAACATCGGCTTCCACGGCCGCCGCCCCGGCATGGCCGCCTACGTCGCCTCCAAGGCCGGCGTCAGCGCCCTGACGCGGGTGGCCGCGCTGGACCACATCAAGGACGGGGTCCGCATCAACGCCGTGAGCCCCGGCGCTTCCAACACCTCCATGTCCTTCCGCCCCGGCGAGAGCGAGGCCGACCGCAACGCGCGGGTGGCCGGCACCGTGCCGATCGGCCGCGTCGGCGAGACGGAGGAGATCGTCGCCGCGGTCCAGTGGCTCGCGTCGGACGCCGCGAGCTTCGTCGTCGGCCACGACCTCGTGGCGGACGGCGGCATGACGGCCTGAACACCGCAGGGGGTGCGGATTGCGGTAGAGCCGCACGGACAGGTCGCGCAGCCGCAGCATGGCCGGCACCGTGGCGCGCAGCACGGCCGGATCCCGGGTGAAGGCCGCCTCCAGCAAGCACAGCAGCCGGGCGTACTCCTCGTTGAAGCGCTCGGCGGCGCGCCGCACCGCGCTCCCGGGCGGATAGTGGGCGACCCTCGCCCCGGGGTCGATGGGGTAGGCGTCCTCCCAGCGGACGTCGATCGCCGGGCCGGTCGGCCCCGAGGCGGGGGTGTCGCGCGGGCCGTAGCTGCGCCGCCTGCGGAGCTCGTCGAACCGGAAGTAGTGCGCGGGCTCCCGGGCCTCCCCGAAGAGCAGGTCGTCGGAGTCGTAGACGCCGCGGCTCGCGCCCTCGCCCTGCTCGGTGACGACCCGCAGGGCCCTGAGGGCCGAGGCCAGGCCGGTCACGGGGAAGACCTCGCCGCCGGAGTTGTAGAAGTCCGCAGGTCCGGCCTGCCGCCGCGGGTCGCCGCTGAAGAGGGCGGCCTCGCCCAGCTCCCCGGCCAGCCGGACCAGGCCCGCGCTGATGGTGTTGTAGAACTGGCCGATGGACGTCCAGCCGGTGTGGCCGGCCACGGACGGGTGGCCGGGAGGCTCCGCCACGTACTCCGGGCGCTCGATGTACAAGAAGGTGTCCAGCGCCTCGGTGCCGAAGTGGCGCAGGGCCACCGGCACCTTCTCCCGGCTGTAGGGCAGCAGGGCCGGATAGCCGGTGACGAACCGGGAACGGGCCACCAGGGGCCTGCCGCCGACGGCGTTGAGGACGTTGGCGACGAGGGCCATGTGCAGCATCTCTTCGAGCACGACGGCCCGGATCGCATAGAAGGCGCTCCGGTTGGTGCCGGGGTGCAGCGTGTACATCGCCGTCAGGTAGGGCGGGATGGTGAGGTGTTCGAGCGTGAGGGCGGCCTGCAGGAAGACATGCAGGTCCGCACGGTCGCGCGGGATGCGGAACGGCGGCTCCGCGACCCGGGCCGGCACGGCCGGGAGCCCGGCGGGAGCCTGCGGTGCGCTGCTCACGGGCGTCCTTCCTTCGTGCGCAGGATGGCGGGCCGGTGAGCTGCCGTCAGGTCGCGGTGGATGCGCTCGCTGCTGCGCAGGGCGAGGGCGGCCATGGTCAGGGAGGGGTTGGAGGTGCCCATCGAGGGCATGCTGCCGCAGCCGACGGCGTAGAGGCCCGGGTGGTCCCAGCAGCGCTGCCAGGAGTCCACCACCGACGTGCCGCGCGCGTCGCCCATGACGTGCGTGCCGCCGCCGTGCCCGGCGCCGTTGAAGACGAAGTCCCGGCCTTCGAAGCGGAACCAGCCGGGGGAGAGCGGCCCCGGGCCGTACGCCGTGCGGTCCTCGGCGCCCAGCAGGCGGAAGAGCTGGTCGGAGACGGCCTTCGCGGCGGCCATGCCGCGCTTGACCCGGTCGGAGAGGTCGTACGTGAGGACCGGCCGCGGGAGGCCGAGCCGGTCGGGCCGGCGCGGGTCGAGGGTGACGCGGTTGCGCTCCTCGGCCTCCTGCTCCATGAGGAACTGCACGGAGACCTGCCGGCCGATCTCCTCGCCCAGCGCGGCCCGCAGCCGGGCCCCGAAGACCCCCTTGCCCCGGGGCTGCGCGGAGTCGGCGCCGATGCCGAGCAGGCGGGCCACGTCGCTGCCCGGGGACCCCGCGGGCCAGCCCCAGCCCCAGTTGCTGATCTCGACGCGGAAGGGGGCCCGGGAGCGCCGGGCGGGCCCCGTGCGGAAGCACTCCAGGCCCGCGGTGGAAGCGGGCCCGCGGAATGGTCCGACCGGGTGGTCCAGCAGCCCCCAGCCGAGCAGGACCGGGTGGTCCATCAGATTCCGCCCGACCTGGTCGCTGTGGTTGCCGAGCCGGGAGAGCAGGAGCAGCCTGGCGTTCTCGACGGCGTGGGCGGCGAGGACGACGACGTCGGCCTCGGCCGTACGGGGGGTGGGGGCGGGGGCGGCCGGGTCCTCGTACTCCAGGTACTCGACGCCGAGGACGCGGCCCGTGCCGCCGGCCAGGACGCGGCTGACGACGGCGCGCGTGAGGAGCCGGACCCGGCGGCGGTCCCACGCGGCCTGTGTCTTGAGGGGGGTGTATTTGGCCTGCACCGGGCAGATGGGCACGCAGGAGGCGTTGCCGACGCAGCGCTCCCCGTAGTTGGGCAGGCCCGCCGCGCCCACCGGGCGGTAGCCGCGGCCGCCGTCGTAGCGCGGGTCGGGGGTGCTGTTGCGGGCGTGGGGCGTGCCGGTGACGCGCAGCGTGGCGGCGGGGGCATCGGGGGCCTCCCGGACGGCGGCTCCGTCGAGGCGGGCGGCGAAGACCTCGTCCACATAGCTGCGGGGGATCGGGCGCATCGGGTAGACGTAGCCGGCCGGGAACGGCAGGCCGACGGCGCCGGCCTGCTCTGCGGCGTCGCCGGCGACGCCGAGGGCCCGCTCGGCGGCGCGGTAGTGGGGCTCCAGGTCGTCGTAGCCGATGGGCCAGTCGCGGCCGTAGCCGTAGGTGCGGCGGGTGCGGAAGTCCTCCGGGTGCATGCGCGGGGTGAGGCCGAGCCAGTGCAGGACGGTGCCGCCGCGGGCGCGCAGATAGTCGCTGCCGTAGGGGAGGGGGCCCTGCTGGAGGAAGTAGCCGTGGGAGCGGTAGCCGCCGGAGGGCAGGCCGGTGAGGTCGAGGGCGTCGGGGGAGGGGGCGGCGGCATTGGGCCGG
>NZ_JBPQTW010000258.1:0-8927 GCF_051386535.1 Streptomyces sp. URMC 127 | reverse complement strand
TCCTCGGACCAGGTCGACGCGGTGGAGGCGCACGGTACGGGTACGAAGCTGGGTGACCCGATCGAGGCGCAGGCGCTCATCGCGACGTACGGGCAGGAGCGCGGCGAGGACCGGCCGCTGTGGCTGGGGTCGCTGAAGTCGAACATCGGTCACGCTCAGGCCGCTGCCGGTGTTGGTGGTGTGATCAAGATGGTGATGGCGATGCGGCACGGGGTGCTGCCGCGGACCCTGCACGTGGACGAGCCGAGCCCGCACGTGGACTGGTCGGCGGGTGACGTACGGCTGCTGACCGAGGCCGTCGACTGGCCCGAGGCGGACCGCCCGCGCCGCGCCGCGATCTCGTCGTTCGGTATCAGCGGCACCAACGCCCACGTGATCGTGGAACAGGCGCCTTCCGTGGCGGAGGAGCCTCCGGCTCCGGCCCCGGACGGGCTGGTGCCGTGGGTGCCGTGGGTGCTGTCGGGCAGGACGGAGGCGGCGCTGCGGGCACAGGCCGAACGGATACTCTCTCTGGCTTCGGAACCGGAGCTGCAGCCGGCCGACATCGGCTTCTCGCTCGCCACTACGCGCTCGGCCATGGAACACCGGGCAGGGATAGTGGGGGAGAACCGCGACGAACTCCTGGAAGGGCTCCGCGCGCTGGCCGCGGGATCCCCGTCCACCCGGGTCGTCACGGGTGAGCCGGGCGGTGGCAAGCTCGGGTTCTTGTTCTCGGGTCAGGGGTCGCAGCGGCTGGGGATGGGGCGTGAGTTGTACGCGGCGTTCCCGGTGTTCGCTGCGGCGTATGACGAGGTGTGTGCGCTGCTGGATGCGCCGGTGGATGTGGAGGCGGAGACGCTTCATCAGACGGGGGCGACGCAGCCTGCGTTGTTCGCGGTTGAGGTGGCGTTGTTCCGGCTGCTGGAGTCGTGGGGTGTGCGGCCGGACTACGTGGCCGGTCACTCCATCGGTGAGATCGCGGCCGCTCATGTGGCGGGTGTGCTGTCGCTCGGCGACGCGGCGAAGCTGGTGTCGGCGCGTGCCGCGCTGATGCAGGCGCTGCCCGCGGGTGGTGCGATGATCGCCGTCCAGGCGACCGAGGACGAGGTGCTGCCGCACCTGACCGATCAGGTCGGCATTGCGGCGATCAACGGGCCGCAGTCCGTTGTGATCTCCGGCGCTGAGGACGAGGTCACCGCGATTGCCGAGGCGTTCGCCGGTCAAGGTCGGAAGACGTCCCGGCTGAAGGTCAGCCATGCCTTCCACTCGCCGCTCATGGATCCGATGCTGGAGGAGTTCGCGCAGACCGTGCGCGGGTTGACCTTCAACGAGCCGCAGATCCCGGTGGTCTCCAACCTCACCGGCGAGCTCGCCGAGCCGTACACCCCCGAGTACTGGGTCCGGCACGTCCGCGAGGCGGTCCGCTTCGCCGACGGCGTCCGCACCCTGCACGAGCTGGGCGTGACGACCTTCGTGGAGATCGGCCCCGGCGGCGTCCTGAGCGCCCTCACCCAGGGCTGCCTGGACGACGGTGCGGTCACGATCCCTGTCGTACGGGCGGACCGCCCCGAGCCGCAGGCCGTCGTCACCGCGCTCGCCGAGCTGCACACCCACGGCGTCTCCCCGGACTGGCAGGCCCTCTTCCCCGGCGCCCGCCGCGTCGACCTGCCCACCTACCCCTTCCAGCACGAGCGCTTCTGGCTGGAAGCGCCCGAGGAGTTCACCGGCAGCGCCGCTGCCGCCGGGCTCGGGCTGGGGGCGGCCGGGCATCCGCTGGCGGGTGCGGCGGTAGCGCTGCCCGGTGCCGGCGGGTACCTGGTCACCGGGCGGCTCTCGCTCAAGTCCCACCCCTGGCTCGCCGACCACACGGTCATGGGCAGCGTGCTGCTGCCCGGAACCGCGCTCGTGGAGCTGGCGGTGCGAGCGGGCGACGAGGCCGGGTGCGCGCAGGTCGAGGACCTGACGCTGGAAGCGCCGCTGATCGTCCCGGAGCGCGGCGGCGTGGCCGTGCAGGTGTGGGTCGGTGCCGAGGAGGAGCCGGGCAGGCGCGCGCTGAGCGTGCACTCGCGCCTGGAGGACGCTGCGGACGACGCGCCGTGGGTGCGGCACGCGGTCGGCTTCCTGACGGACGCGCTGCCCGAGCCGCCGCACGGTGCGGAGTTCGGCGCATGGCCCCCGGCAGGTGCCGAGGCCGTGGACCTGACAGGGTTCTACGAAGGCCTGGACACCCTCGGCCTGAACTACGGACCTGCCTTCCGGGGCCTGCGGTCGGCATGGCGCAGCGGGGACGACGTCCTCGCCGAGGTCGCCCTGCCCGAGGGCACGGAGGCGGAGGCGAGCGCCTTCGCTCTTCATCCGGCGCTGCTGGACGCGGCGCTCCACGCCATCGGCGCGGGCGGGCTCGTGCCCGTGGCCGACGGGCCGCTGCTGCCCTTCGCCTGGTCGGGTGTGGGAGTGCGGGCTGCCGGTGCGACTGCACTGCGGGTCAAGATCTCGCGGACCGGCACCGATGCCGTCTCGCTGACCGTGTCCGACGCCGCGGGCGGCTTGGTGGCCACGGTCGGCTCGCTGTCGCTGCGGCCGGTGTCGCGGGAGCAACTGCTGAAGGCGGCCGGCTCCGGCAAGCGCGCCGACGACTCGCTGTTCGGCCTCGTATGGCAGCCCGCGGCGCTCGGCGAGCCTTCCGCTGCCGCCGGGCTCGACACAGGGGGCGACACAGGGCACGACGTGAGGAGTTACGCGGACCTGGCGGCTCTGTCCGCCGAACCGGCCCTTCCCGGCATCGCGGTCGTCGCGGTCCCGCCGTGCCCGGCGGAACCCGGACTCGGCACGGACACCGCCGAGCAGGTGCACGGCATCGCCAGTGAGGTTCTGGCGCTGGTGCAGTGGTGGCTGGCGGAGGAGCGTCCGGGGCGTCTGGCTCTGGTGACGCGCCCCGGCGACCTGGCGCACGCCGCGGTGTGGGGGCTCGTACGGTCCGCGCAGTCGGAGAATCCGGACCGGATCGTGCTGGTGGAGGCCGAGGACATCGAGGCGGCGGTCCGTGTGCTGCCGGCCGCGGTGGCTTCCGGCGAGCCGCAGTTCGCGGTGCGCGGCCAGGACGTCCTCGTACCGCGCCTGGTGAAGGCCCCTGAGGCTGCTGCCGCCGCTGCGCCGGACCTCGCCGGAGGCACCGTCCTGGTGACCGGCGCCTCCGGGTCGCTGGGCGCGCTCGTCGCCCGGCACCTCGTTGCCGAGCACAAGGTGCGCCGGCTCCTGCTGGCGAGCCGCCGGGGCGCCGAGGCGCCCGGTGCCGCCGAGCTGGAGGCCGAGCTCGCCGGGTGGGGTGCCGAGGTGCGCTGGGCGGCGTGCGACGTGTCCGACCGGGACGCGGTCGCCCGCATGCTGGACGGACTCGGCGGTTCCCTCGGCTCCACTGGTGCCAACGATTCCGGCAGTTCCGGCGGTTCCGGCGGTCATTCGCTTTCGGCCGTCGTGCACACCGCGGGTGTTCTGGACGACGGGGTCGTCGGCTCGGTCACGCCGGAAAGGATGAGGGAGGTCTTCCGGCCCAAGGTGGACGCGGTGCTGAATCTCCACGAGTGCACCCGGGAAATGGACCTGGCCGCCTTCGTCGTGTTCTCGTCCGTCGCCGGAATGGTCGGCAGCGCCGGCCAGGCAAGCTATGCGGCGGCGAATTCCTTCCTCGACGCCTTCGCCTCCTACCGCCGCCGTGAAGGCCTGCCCGGCATATCGCTGGCATGGGGTGTGTGGGAGCAGTCCGGTGCGATGACGGACGGCCTCGCCGAGGCCGACCGGGCGCGGATGGCGCGCAGCGGAGTGCTGCCGCTGCCGCCGGAGGAGGGGCTGCGGCTGTTCGACGCGGCGCTCGCCTCGGACAAGGCGGTGCTCGCCCCGGTCCGCGTCGACACCGGTGCGCTGCGCGCCGGTGAGGCACCGGCGGTGCTGCGCGCCCTCGTGCCGGCCGCGGCCCGCAGGACCGTGCATGCCGCCGCCGTTCCGCCCGCGTCCTCGCTGGCCGAACGCCTGGAGGGGCTGCCGGAGGCCGAGCGGGACAAGGCCGTCCTGGATCTGATCCGGGCCGAGGTGGCCGCGGTCCTGGGGCACGCGTCGGACCGCACGGTCCGGCCGGAACACGCCTTCCAGGACCTGGGATTCGACTCCCTCACGGCCGTCGAACTGCGCAACCGGCTCACCAAGGCCACAGGTCTGCGGCTGCCCGCGACGCTGGTCTTCGACTACCCGACGCCCGCTCTCCTCGCCCGCCACGTGCTCGCGGAGACGGCCGGGGCGGCCGAACCGGCCCTAGTGGATTCCCTACTTGCCGACCTGGACAGGCTCGAACAAGAATTGGTCACGAAGTTGTCAGAGAGTGAAGCTCGCGACCGGATCCTGTCAAAGCTCCAGGCTGTACTGGCGATTGCCGGTGAATCCGGCAGGGCGCCGGCGCCGGAAGGCCCTGGAATGGGCAGTGATCTGGAATCGGCCACGGACGACGAAGTGTTTGATCTGCTCGGCAAGGAATTCGGGATCTCCTGACCGCTCCGGTGCGTCCCGGTGCCCCCTTGCCGAATTCCGGTAAGTCTTCGCAGGGGTGAGGGACGATTTCGGTGGCGAACGAGGACAAGCTCCGCTATTTCCTGAAGCGAGTCACCGCAGATCTCCAGGAGACCCGGCGGCGCCTTCGTGACTACGAGGACGCCGCCGGGGAGCCGGTGGCCATCATCGGGATGAGCTGCCGCTACCCGGGCGGGGTCGGCTCGCCCGAGGAGCTGTGGGAGCTGGTGGCCGGCGGCCGCGACACCGTCGCTGAGTTCCCCGCCGACCGCGGCTGGGACCTGGACGCGCTCTACGACCCGGACCCGGAGTCCCGCGGGACCAGCTACGCCCGCGAGGGCGCGTTCCTGAACGACCTCGCGCGGTTCGACGCGGGCCTCTTCGGGATCTCGCCCCGCGAGGCGCTCGCCATGGACCCCCAGCAGCGGCTGCTGCTGGAGACGTCGTGGGAGCTCTTCGAGCGGGCCGGCATCGACGCCGCCTCGCTGGCGGGAAGCAGGACCGGCGTGTTCGCCGGCGTGATGAACCACGAGTTCCTCGCCACCCTGCAGAACTCCCCGGAAGACCTTGAGGGCTACCTGGGCACCGGCACCTCCGGCAGCGTCGCCTCCGGCCGGGTGGCCTACACCTTCGGCCTCGAAGGACCGGCCGTCACGGTCGACACGGCCTGCTCGTCGTCCCTGGTCGCCCTGCACCTGGCGATCCAGTCGCTGCGCAACGGCGAGTGCTCGCTGGCCGTGGCGGGCGGTGTCACCGCGATGGTCGGCCCCGCCACCTTCGTCGGCTTCAGCCGCCAGCGCGGGCTGGCGCCCGACGGCCGCTGCAAGGCGTTCGCCGCCGGCGCCGACGGCACCGGCTGGGGCGAGGGCGTCGGCCTGCTGCTGGTCGAGCGCCTCTCGGACGCACGCCGCAACGGACACGAGGTCCTCGCGGTCGTCCGCGGCTCGGCCGTCAACCAGGACGGTGCGTCCAACGGCCTGACCGCCCCCAACGGCCCCTCCCAGCAGCGCGTCATCCGCCAGGCCCTGGCCGCCGCCCGGCTGACCCCCGCACAGGTCGACGCGGTGGAGGCGCACGGCACGGGCACACGGCTCGGCGACCCGATCGAGGCACAGGCGCTGCTCGCGACGTACGGGCAGGGCCGTCCCGACGACAAGCCGCTGTGGCTGGGCTCGATCAAGTCCAACATCGGCCACACCCAGGCCGCGGCCGGCGTGGCCGGCATCATCAAGATGGTCATGGCCATGCGCCACGGCCAACTGCCGCGCACGCTGCACGTCGACGCGCCGTCCCCGCACGTCGACTGGTCGGCCGGCGCCGTCCGGCTGCTGACCGAGACCACGCCCTGGCCGGCATCCGACCAGCCGCGCCGGGCCGGCATCTCCTCCTTCGGGATCAGCGGCACCAACGCGCACACGATCATCGAGGAAGCCCCGTCGGCCGAGGCGTTCACCGAGGACGACGAGGTCGCTCCCGAGGCTCCGGAGGACGGACCGCAGAGCACGCGGACCGTTGCCCCGCAGGCCGCACGCCCGGCCGAGGGCGGGCCGGTGCCGTGGGTGATCTCCGGCAAGACCGAGGCGGCCCTGCGCGCACAGGCCGAACGCCTGCTGTCCCGCACGGATGCCGACCTCTCCCCGCTGGACGTCGCCTTCTCGCTCGCCACGACGCGTACGGCCCTGGAACACCGCGCAGTGGTGCAGGGCGAGACACCGGCGGAGCTCGCCGAGGGGCTGCGGGCCGTGGCCGCCGGCTCCCCGGCCCCGGGCGTGGCCCGCGGCCTCTCCGGCACCGGCGGACGCGTCGCATTCCTGTTCTCGGGCCAGGGGTCGCAGCGGCTCGGGATGGGGCGTGAACTGTACGCGTCGTACCCGGTGTTCGCTGCTGCGTATGACGAGGTGTGTGCGCTGCTGGACGCGCCCGTCGACGTCGACTCCGAGGAGCTGCACCGGACGGGGGCAACACAGCCCGCTCTCTTTGCCGTCGAGGTGGCGCTGTTCCGGCTCCTCGCATCGTGGGGCATCCGGCCGGATTACGTGGCCGGTCACTCGGTGGGTGAGATTGCTGCTGCCCATGTGGCGGGTGTGCTGTCGCTTGAGGATGCGGCGAAGCTTGTGTCCGCCCGTGCCACGCTGATGCAGGCGCTGCCCGCTGGTGGCGCGATGATCGCTGTCCAGGCGACCGAGGACGAGGTGCTGCCGCACCTGACCGACGGCGTCGGCATCGCGGCGATCAACGGGCCGCGGTCCGTGGTGGTTTCCGGTGCCGAGGACGCGGTCACCGCTGTTGCCGAGGCGTTCCGGGAGCAGGGTCGCAAGACCTCCCGGCTGAAGGTCAGCCATGCCTTCCATTCGCCGTTGATGGACCCGATGCTGGAGGAGTTCGCGCAGGTCGTGCGCGGGCTGACCTTCAACGAACCGCGGATCCCGGTGGTCTCCACCCTCACAGGTGAGCTCGCCGAGGCGTACACCGCCGAGTACTGGGTCCGCCACGTCCGTGAGGCGGTCCGCTTCGCCGATGGCGTCCGCACCCTGCACGAGCTGGGCGTGACGACCTTCGTTGAGGTCGGCCCCGGCGGCGTCCTGAGCGCCCTCGCCCAGGGCTGCCTCGACGGGGACGACGACATCATCACCGTGCCCGCGCTGCGCACCGATCGCCCCGAGCGGGCCGCACTCGTCGCCGCGGTCTCCGAACTGCACGCGCACGGCGTCTCCCCGGACTGGCACGCCTTCTTCCCCGGCGCCCGCCGTATCGACCTGCCGACCTACGCCTTCCAGTACGAGCGCTACTGGCTCGACGCCTCCCCGGCCGTTCCCGGTGACGTCCGTGCTGCCGGCCTGGGCTCCGCCGACCACCCGCTGCTGGGCGCCGCCGTCTCCCTGGCCGGCGGCGACGAGCGGCTCCTGACCGGCCGGCTCTCCCTGCGCACCCACCCGTGGCTGGGCGACCACGCCGTTCTCGGAAGCGTGCTGCTGCCGGGCACCGCGTTCGTCGAACTGGCCGTGCGTGCCGCCGACGAAGCCGGCTGCGAGCTGCTGGAGGACCTCACCCTCGAAGCGCCCCTGCTTCTGCCCGAGCGGGGCGGCGTCGCCGTGCAGGTCTGGGTCGGGGCCGCCGACGACTCCGGCCGCAGGCCGCTGACCGTGCACTCGCGCCCCGAGGACGACGCCGGCCTGCCGTGGGTGCGGCACGCGACAGGCTTTGTCACGGAAGCAACCGACGACGTGGCCGCCCCGGCCGTCGGCCCGGTGCTCGCCGAGTGGCCCCCCGCGGGCGCCGAACCGGTTGGTCTCGACGGCTTCTACGACCGGCTGGCCGGCCTCGGACTGGCCTACGGGCCGGCGTTCCGCGGCCTGCGCAGCGCCTGGCGGGCGGGCGACGAAGTCTTCGCCGAGGTCGCCCTTTCCGAGGGCACGGACACCGGCTCCTTCCTCCTGCACCCGGCGCTGCTGGACGCGGCGCTCCACGCGATCGCCGCGGGCGGCTCCCTCGTGGCCGAAGCGGACGGGCCGCTCCTGCCGTTCGCCTGGTCCGGGGTGTCCGTGCGCGCCACGGGCGCGTCCACCGTACGGGTGAGGCTGGCGGCGGCCGGTACGGACGCGGTGTCCCTGCTCGTGGCCGACGGCACCGGCGAGACCGTGGCGTCCGTGGAGACGCTGACGCTGCGCGCGGTGTCGGCCGAGCAGCTCCGCGGGCGCTCCGCCGACGCGATGTTCGTGATCGAGCGGGCGCCGCTGACCCTGCCGTCCGGCGACGCGGACACGACGGCCGTCACGTACCTGCCGGACCTCGCTGCCCTGGACGCCGTCGCCGTTGACGGGCCGGAGCAGCCGGACGTGGTCGTGGTCCCGTGCCCTGACGGGCCGGAGGGGGTCTCCGAGGCGGAGCGGGTCCGGGCGGTGACCGGCGAGGTGCTGCGGCTGGTCCAGCGGTGGTTCGCCGAGGACCGGGCCCCGCGCCTCGTGCTGGTGGCACGCTGCGACGACCTCGCCCACGCCGCCGCGGGCGGGCTCGTACGCTCGGCCCAGGCGGAGAACCCCGGCCGGATTGTGCTCCTCGAAACCGACAGCCCGGCCGATGCGGCCGAGCTCGTCCCCGCCGTCGTACTGTCCGGCGAGCCGCACGTCGTCGTCCGCGAGGGCGAGGTCGGCGCACCGCGGTTGGCCCGCGCCGCGTCCAACGCGGCGGGAGGCCCGGCGTCCCCGGCGGGGGAGGGCCATGCGCCGCAGACCGCGGAGGGCGGCGCCTCTCCGGCGGGGAAGGGCGCCGCCGCTCCGGCAACGGAGGATGCCGCCTCCGGCCTTGCCGAGGACCCGTCTTCCGGCATGGCTGGGGATATGGCTTCCGGCCTTGGCGAGGACACGGCCTCCGGCATGGCCGGGCATTCGGCG